>JAZSJN010000127.1:0-5530 GCA_045534315.1 Candidatus Scatosoma sp. | reverse complement strand
GTTTTCCTGCAAAATCTGGAAAGAACGCTTGGTTTCTTCGTCGGTCGAGCCGTAAATACTAACGTATACAATTGCCGTTTTTAAATCAGGCGCAACGTCCGCTTCCGTAACTGAGATCAGCCCTTTTAAAGCAGGAGCTTTATCCTTTAAACGGCGCAAAAGCGGGCTGATTTCCTTTTGATATTCCCCGTTTAATCGGGAAGTTCTGGATACCTTCATTACGCTTTGATTTCCTCCGTAACGTAACATTCGATAATATCGCCGACGCGAATTTCGTTAAAGCCGTCAATCGCACAACCGCATTCGTAGCCGTAGTTGACTTCTTTCACGTCGTCTTTAAATCTCTTCAATTGCTTTACGCCACCTTCGCAAATCATAATGTCTTCGCGGTAAATTCTCAGTTTGCCACCGCGAACGATCTTGCCGTCCGTAACGTAGCAACCCGCAATCGTACCAACGCCCGTGATATTGAACGTCTGACGCACTTCGCATTTACCCGTAAGCACTTCTTTAAGCTTAGGCGCAAGCATACCTTTAAGCGCCGCTTCCATATCGTCGAGCAATTCGTAAATAATACGGTAACTTCTGACATCAACCTTGGACGTTTCCGCCAACTTCTTCGCCTTGGTATCGGGACGAACGTTGAACCCGATAATGATCGCGTTCGCACTGTCGGCGAGCATAACGTCCCCTTCGTTGATCGCACCCGCCGCCGAGTGGATAACCTTGACGCGCACTTCTTCGTTGGACAGCTTTTCAAGGGACTGTTTCACCGCTTCTACGCTACCCTGTACGTCGCCTTTGACAATTAAGTTCAAGTTCTTCATCTTGCCTTCTTCGACCTGCGCAAAAATATCGTCGAGTGAAACGCGGCTCTGTTCCTTGATCATGCTTTCGCGTTCGCGGTTCTTTCTTTCTTCCTGTACCTGCTTCATCAGCGCCTGATCAACCGCCATAATGCTGTCGCCGGCATTGGGAACGTCTTCCAAACCGAGAATGGAAACCGCCATAGACGGACCTGCGGATTTGACCGCTCTGCCCTTGTCGTCGAACATAGCGCGGACGCGCCCCATTGTCGTACCCGACAGAATGTTGTCGCCCGTTTTCAGCGTACCCGTCTGTACGATAATGCTTGCCACAGGACCTTTGCCCTTGTCGAGTTTCGCTTCGATAATCGTACCCTTTGCCTGACGGTCGGGGTTCGCCTTAAGCTCTTGCATTTCCGCAACCAAGTTAACCGATTCCAGCAACTCGTCAATACCCATACCCGTTTTAGCGGAAATGGGAATAACCATCGTATCGCCACCCCATTCTTCGGGAACGAGCTCGTATTGCATCAATTCCTGCTTTACACGGTCGGGATTAACTTCGTATTTATCCATTTTGTTCATCGCCACGATAATAGGCACGTTTGCCGCCTTTGCGTGGTTGATTGCTTCCACCGTTTGGGGCATGATACCGTCATCCGCCGCAACCACAAGGATAACGACGTCCGTTACCTGCGCACCGCGCGCACGCATTGCCGTAAACGCCGCGTGACCGGGCGTGTCGATAAAGGTAATCTGTTTTCCCTTCGCCGTAACCGTGTACGCGCCGATGCTCTGCGTAATGCCGCCGGCTTCGCCTGCCGTAACCGTCGTAGCGCGAATTTTATCAAGAAGCGAAGTTTTACCGTGGTCAACGTGGCCCATAACCGTAACGACGGGCGCACGGGGTACGAGTTTGCTTTCATCTTCCGTAACCACCGTATCCATCAATACTTCTTCCGCTGTCTTTTCGGGCTTGTATTCAAGATCGATACCCATATCCATCGCGATCATCAGCGCGTTTTCGTAATCGATCGAATCGTTAATGCCTTTCATGATCCCTTCTTTGAACAGACGTTTCGTGATTTCTACCGCCGAAACACCCAATTTTTCGGAAAGCACTTTCAAAGGAATGTCTTTCGTGGTAACGACCGCGTGTTCGATCTTGATCGTAGGCATCTCTTTCTGTTTTGCCTTTTTCGGACCACGTACCTTTCTGTAACCGCTCTTATCTTCGTCGAAATCTTCTACCGTCATGCCTTGCTGCTTGATCAGCGAACGCTTGGACATCGGTTTCTTTTCCGTATACGTCTTTTCAAAAGTCTTCTTCTTTGCGGGAGCAGAGAAATTTTTATTATCTCTAGTCGGCATAATCGGCGCTACTACGGGAGCGCCACCCGTAGAACGTGCGGGACGTGCGCCCTGCGTTGCAGGTCTTTGTCCAAGGGATCTTTCCCCTTGCGTGCGCGTAGGTCTATCGCCTACAGGGCGAGGACGGTAAGTGGTCGCCGTCGCATTGGGATCAACGCCCGGTTTCGCTACGTATACGCCCTGTTCCTGACCGTTACGGAAATATCTTGGCGCGCGCGGGCCTGCGGGCGCTGCGGGTGCTTTAGGCACAAACGTACGATTTTCCGCTTTTACGTCCGCGGTTACGTCCTTCTCTTCCGCGGCTTTTTCTTCCGCTTCAGGCGCAGCAACGTCTTCGGGAACAGCAACGGGTTCTTCCGCCTTTTCTTCTACAGGCGTTTCTTCCTTTGCCTTTTCCGTTTTCTTTCTCGTCGTCTTTTTAGGCTTTTCCACTTCGGGAGCAGGGTCTGCCGCTTGCGTTTCTTCCGCCGCCTTTGCTGCCTTTGCTGCCTTTGCAACCTTTTCCGCTTCTTCCGCAGCAATACGCGCTTCTTCAGCAGCTCTTGCCGCTGCTTCCGCGGCTTCGCGTTCCGCTTTCTCCGTTTCAATCACAGAGAGTTTTTTCGTAATATCCAAAAGGCTCTTTTCTGTGGAAGCAAGACGCTTTTGCAACCCACCGAGTTGCTCGTCGTCTAAAAGTTTCAATATTTTTTCCACATTCTCGTATTTCATTGCCATAGGTTCAGTTGTTTCCTCCCGAATAGAATTTAATTTGGGGCTCGCTGTCGGCAACGGAAAGTATTGCCTTGGCGAGATTTTGGTCTGTAATTGCCACCGCTTTTACGCCAGGGCGGTGTACCGTTGCGCTCAGCACCCCTTCGGCCGTCATCAAAAACGGACAAGAGAATTTCGCCTGCGCGTTCACCATCGGTTTTAAGGAATTTTTCCCAATCGCGCCGTCCGCAATCAAAAGATACACGCCCTTTTTTTGCCGCTCGATCATTTCCACACCGAAAATAATCTTCCGCGAGCGGATACAAAAACCGATATAGGTTTCTATTTTATTGTTCACGGAGTTTCCTCCCCGATCCCTTGATATACTTCGTCGCCCACGTTGGCGGAAAACGCCTTATGCAACAATTTTTTACTGCTCAGCTTTTTCAAACAGTCTGCGTTGTTACAAACGTACGCGCCCCGCCCTGCGGCTTTGCCCGTAGGGTCAAGGTATATCTCGTCGTCCGCCGTCTTTACCACGCGCGTCATTTCCGCCTTGGGTTTCATTTCCCGACAAGCGATACACATACGCATAGGGATCTTTTTGGTTTTGGGCATATTTTTATGCTCCTTTTCGCGATTATTCTTCTACGCTATCGTCCACGTCTTCTTCCATTTCTTCCGCATCGATCTGCGCAAGCACTTCTGCCGCCTCAGGGGAAGACGCGCTCTTCACGTCAATCTTCCAACCCGTCAAACGAGCCGCCAATCTTGCATTTTGACCATCTCTGCCGATCGCAAGCGAAAGCTTGTCGTCGGGAACGATCGCCATTGCGCTGCGTTCGCCGCGCGCCGTTACCGAAATGACCGTTGCGGGCGACAAAGCTTTGTAAATGAACGCCAAAGGATCTTCGTTCCACAAAATAATATCGATTTTTTCGTCGCCGAGCTCTTCCACAACCGCGTTCACACGCGCGCCTCTGTTACCTACGCACGCACCGACCGCGTCCACTCTCGCGTCGTTGGAAAGAATCGCCATCTTCGTACGGCGACCTGCTTCGCGGGCAATCTCTTTAATTTCAACGATCCCCTGCGCGATTTCAGGCACTTGTTCTTCGAAAAGTTTTTTCACCAAACCGGGTGCGCTGCGCGATACGACGATCTGCGAATTTTTGCCGTTGTTCTTAACGCGTTTTACGAACACCTTCAAACGGTCGCCAATCGCATACTTTTCCGTGGGAACGCGATCGAGCGGGGGCATAACCCCTTCAATCTTCTTATCGCCGAGCTCCACGTAGATATTACGATCGTCGATCTTACGGATAACGCCTTCCATAAGTTCGCCTTCCTTATCCGAAAATTCGGAGAAAGTGTTGTCGCGTTCCGCTTCATGCAATTTTTGCAAAATAACCTGTTTTGCCGTCTGCGCCGCAATTCGCCCGAAATCTTTGGGTACGAACACGTTGACGATGGTATCGCCAATCTGATGCGTAGGATCAAGCTCCTGCGCTTCTTCCAAAGAAATTTCTTTATCCTTGTCTTGTACTTCTTCCACTACGTAACGGGTTGCACGGAATTCGATCGTCCCGTTTTCCGCATCGAGCGCAACGGCAATTTCCGCACCGCCGTCAAACTGCTTTTTGTACGCGGATGCAAGCGCATTTTCCAGCGTCGTAATAAACGCTTCTTCGCTAATCCCCTTTTCTCTTACCAAGTCGGTAAGCGCAGCAAAAAACTCTTTGTTTTCCATGATTTTCAATCTCCTAATTGAATTTTCGTAAATTTTATGGTTTGTTTATTTTTAACGTTGTTTTTACGGGGTTTTTGCTTACAGCAACCCATCCAAATCAATTGCGCGGCAAATCTTTGCGATCTTTGCCTTTTCAATCTTCACTTCTTCACCCTTGTCTTCCAGATACACGCACGTTTCATCGTGTCCTTTTAACGTTAGCTCGAAAAACTTTTTGCCTTTGAGCGGCGCAAAGAGTTTTACTTCCACTTTCTGCCCGATACACTTCGCAAAATCGCGGTCGGTTTTAAGCGGTCTGTCTAAACCTGGGCTAGACACGTTAAGGGTGTACGGCGCTCCAAACGTAGGATCAAGCTCGTCAAGAACGGGATCGATAGCGCGGTGGAATTTTTCGCAAGTATTAAGATCCACACCCCCGTCAATATCGATATACACGGTAAGCGCGGGTTCTTTCCCCTGTTTCAATTCCACTTCCACAATTTCAATCCCCTGTTCGTCGGCGATCGGCTGCAACGCATTTTGAATTTCTTCAATCGTTTTCGTCTTCATAATACCCCTGAATAGCATTATTGAGAGCGGTTTCACGCCGCTCTCAATAACACAATCATTATTAAGTATCCTAATTATACCATTATTCTATGCAAATTGCAAGCGTTTCACGCCACTTTTTACGGATTTTTTTACAAAGCTCCTTCCTCGCGCAAATCTTCGTACAATTTTTGTACGATTTTTAATTGCTCGCCTCGGAAGAGATAGGGCCAAGAAAGCAAATGCATACCGACCACGACGGCAATTTTATTGCGCGGATCGATCATCAAATACGTACCTGCCGCGCCGTCCCAGCCGTATTCTCCCTTTTGTAACCCCCAAGGCGTGTCTTTCGTACGAACGCGCACACCCAGACCGTACG
>JAZSJN010000076.1:0-2065 GCA_045534315.1 Candidatus Scatosoma sp. | reverse complement strand
CCGGACAATGCCTTGGGGTTTCTGGAAAGATAATCGGTGATACCGAGGATTTCAGCCGCAGCCTTTACCTTCTGATCGATGATTTCTTTGGGTACTTTACGAAGCTTCAAACCGAACGCCATGTTATCGTAAACGGACATGTGGGGATAGAGGGCGTAGTTCTGGAATACCATCGCGATATCTCTGTCCTTGGGAACAACGTCGTTTACAAGCTTGCCGTCGATATAAAGTTCACCGCTCGAAATTTCTTCCAAGCCTGCGATCATACGAAGAGTCGTAGATTTACCGCAGCCCGAAGGACCTACGAGTACGATGAATTCCTTATCTCTGATATCGAGACAGAAATCGAATACTGCCTGTACGCCCGAAGGGTACACTTTGTTAATGCCTTTCAGCAAAAGTCCTGCCATAATCTTTTTCCTCCAAATGGGTTATCATTTTTTCATTATTATCATTTTACTATATTTTAAAAAATTTTACAATGGGCATTTTCCACAAACTTAGCAATCCCTATTGTATATTTTGCACAATTTCTACGGAGATTTTTCACCCCCGTTTCCTTTTTCCACTTTTTATGCTACAAAAAGGCTTTTTACACGCCGATCCATTCGTTTTTTACCGCCGCCGAAAGCGTCGCCAATTTTTCTTCCGCATCCGCAGGCGAACTACCCTTAACCTGCAAATACACTTTCATTTTCGGCTCTGTACCGCTGGGACGGATCAATACGCGATAAGTATCGTTGACAAAACGCAAAACGTCGCTCTTGGGCAACCCGAACAACCCCGCCGCAAAATCCGCAAACACGAAAGATTTTCCGTCAAAGCTCTTTTCGGGGTTTTTGCGAATTTCGGCAAGCATGGCTTGCATTTTTTCCATGCCGTCCTTGCCGGGCAGAGAAATCGAAAACAGATCGGTGCGGTAATACCCGTACTTTTCGTAAATTTCACAAAGCACGTCGTACAAACTCTTGCCCTGTCCTTTAAAATACGCGCACGCTTCCACGATCAGCATCGCCGCCGATACCGCGTCTTTATCCCGCGCATGCGTACCCACCAAATATCCGTAGCTCTCTTCCAAGCCAAGCACGTAATTGTCGGTGTTTTCTAAGGCTTCGCCGATATATTTAAAGCCCGTCAAAACTTCCTTGACTTCCGCGCCGAAATCCTTGGCTATATCGAACACAATATCGGTGGTAACAATCGTTTTAATAACGGTAGGCGCAATACCAAGCGTACCCGTTTCACGCTTTCTCGACAGGATATAATAGAGCAAAATACTGCCCGTTTCGTTGCCGTTTAAAAGCACGTATTCCCCTTGCGCGTTCGCCACCGCAATCCCGATACGATCGGCGTCGGGATCGGTCGCCATAACAAGGTCGCATTTGTATTTTTCTGCGTCGCGAAGCGCCAAGGTAAGCGCCGCCTTTTCTTCGGGATTGGGATAGGGACAGGTCGTAAAATTCCCGTCCGGTTCTTCTTGTTCCGCAACCGTATGCAAAGCGGTTACTCCAAGCTCTTGCAAAATCGCCTGTACGTACTTTCGTCCCGTACCGTGCAGGGGGCTATACACCACGGACGGCAAATTTTCCGCCGTAATTTCTGACAGCGAAAACGCCTTAATTGCGTCCAAAAACGCGCGTTTCACGTCTTCTCCAAGATAGGTAATCAAGCTTTCATTGGGGACGTATTCGTCGAAATAGCCGTGCTTTTCAATGCAATCCGTAATTTCTTTCGCCGCGCCGTCGGTAATTTGGCAACCCAACTCGTTATACACCTTATACCCGTTATATTCTTTGGGATTGTGGCTCGCCGTGATAACGATCCCTGCGTCCGCACCTAAATAGCGTACCGCAAAGGATAAAACGGGCGTGGGGGTAAGTTCTGCAAATAAGTACGCTTTGATCCCTTTCGCCGACAAAATTTGCGCCGCAAGATAAGCGAACTCTGCGGACATATTACGGCTGTCGTACGCGATCGCCACGCCAACAGATTTGCCGTCTGCATTTTTTAAGAGATAATCGGAAAGCCCAAGCGTAGCTTTGCCCACCGAATACACGTTCATACG
>JAZSJN010000016.1:0-6834 GCA_045534315.1 Candidatus Scatosoma sp. | reverse complement strand
GCTCGTTTGATACCAAAAATCGTAGTTACCTACGTACATATTGATTTTACCGAAGTCCACGTCGCAAATATTGGTACATACTTTATTAAGGAAGTGACGGTTATGGGACACGATAATAATCGTATTTTCAAAATCCATCAAATAATTTTCCAGCCATCTTACCGTCTTGATGTCCAAGTTGTTGGTAGGTTCGTCCAAAAGCAATACGTCGGGATCGCCAAATAACGCCTGCGCCAACAAAACGCGCACCTTTTGTTTTGCGTCAAGTTCGCTCATCAGCGCGTAATGCAATTCTTCGGGAATGTCGAGCGCGTTTAAAAGCTGCGCCGCCTGAAATTCAGCGTCGTAGCCGTTCATTTCGGCAAATTCGCTTTCAAGCTCCGCCGCTTTTACGCCGTCTTCTTCCGAAAAGTCGGGTTTCATATACAACGCGTCCTTTTCGTCCATAATCTCGACAAGACGTTTATATCCAAGCATAACGGTACGCAAAACCGTTTCATCGTCGTACATGTTTTGGTTTTGTTGCAAAACGGACATACGCTCGTTTTTGTCCATGGAAACCGAGCCCTTTTGCGGTTCAAGTTCGCCCGAAAGCACTTTTAAAAAGGTAGATTTCCCCGCGCCGTTTGCACCGATAATGCCATAACAATTACCTTTCGTAAATTTTAAATTAACGTCTTCAAACAGTTTTTTGCTGCCAAATTGCAGGGATACACCCGTAACCTGTAACATAAAACACCTCAAAATTTTTATTCCGTTGCTTATTATACCATATAAAAACGTTTTAAGCAAACGTTTGCGCGCGTAAAAAACAAAACAAAACGCCCAAACCGTTTGAATTTAGGCGTTTTTGCTCGTTTTTTGCTTATAAATTATCCAAATTGAGTATCTTTTCAATCAAATGCCTGTCGGCATAATAGTATTGATTTGACGCCTCGAAACCGATACGCGCGTCTTGGCGCATGAGCGCAATCAACCGTATTGTGTCTTCGCGCGCTACGTCGATAATTTCGCGAAGTTCGTTTTCGTTTTTAGCCCAGTCGCGTTTTAAATAGGCGTAACGGGTATGTAGCCAGTCCGAACGCAAATGGATATACGCCGTTTCCGCCATGCGGATCAACTCGTCCGTTTGTTTTGTCGGTTTTGCCGTTTTTAAAATTTCAATCCCCTTTTGCCAATCTTTCAACAGTTTTTCAAATAAAGAAACGTACGTTTCATACGGATAAGGGGTAAGCCACGTTTCATAATCGTCGAATGCATAGCAAGTCATTGTGGACGTATTGTATTCTTGCTCTCTACTCCAAAGATTTGCAGGACCGAGCGTTTTAGGGGAATTATACAACGGATCAATCGCAAACGGATAGTTTTCAAATCCGCTGCAAATTTTTTGCACGCCGCGGTGCACGATTTCAGCGTTTTCCCCATAATAGTCCTTATACCACTCGTCCAAAGAAATCCCTTTATTATGCGCGGAAACTAAAGATAAATTCGGCGCGGGATACCCGCCCAACGTCCAAGACAGCATATAATCGTTGACACCCACCGCCGCAAGATTTTCCAAATGCCTTTTAACGAGATCAAATACGGGCAGATACGGCACGCAGGAACACTCCCAACTGTTACATACCTGTATTTTTGCATAGATTTTATGACCGTATTCTTTCGCATACGCAAACCCTAGTTTTGTAAATTCGCTTGGACCGGGGTTGGAAATCGAATAATCGGCAAGGCGCACCTGTACGCCCCCTTTTTCAAATTCCAAATCAAATTCGCTAACGCACAAAATACCGACGTCTTTGTCCAAATTTGCAATACCGTTTTTTAAATCGTCGTTGGAAAATCCCATCATTTTAGACCAAGCCCAAAGGTTGGCGATCAAATCGGTTTTTGCTCCGCTATCTTTAATCGCCTGCATGATCACGTTGTTGACGTCCGACGCCAATTTATAGGCGGGAATATCCTTACAAATCGGGCAAAGCGTTTGTCTGCCGCCATGAATACGAGATTTACAATGGGTGAGATTTTCACTCATTGTGATCGTCAAAATTCCGTCTAAATCGGGGACGTTTTCCAACAAATCTTTGACAGCGTCATACAGATAATCGCGCGTTTCCTTCTTAGAAAAACAAAGCGCGCTGTCCAAACCTTCGCTATCCCCTTTTAAATGGGCGTATTTCCCAAAATCCGCCGTAGGCAGACATCTCGGTTCATTGAAATACAAATACAGTTTTATACCGTATTTATGGCATTTTGCAAGGACGCGTTTTAATTCTTCACGACGATTTTTATACCCTTCGCAAAGGGACGGTTTAAACGGATAATAGGACAGCGAAGAAAGCAACGCATGCATCCAAAGCGCGTTTACGCCTTGTCTGCGATACGCCGACAATAATTCGTCCGATAAATAGGTATCGCAATCCACCGAAAATGCGTCGCCGCCCGGCGTAATATATCCGTGCACGAGCCGTAATCCGTCCGATAATTCGTCCGATTTTTCTTGTTTTTGCGCGCTCGGTAAAGACGCAGTTGCAAAAAAGTTAAAAGGCGCAACTTCGGGCGCGGATATATACCGCGATACCGTTTTTGCAATTTGGTTCGTTTTCTCAATTTCGGCGTCCGTCAGGGGCGCATACAAAATTTCGGGACATTCGGGCTTTGTCCAACCGAGCTTGACAAACAAAAAATCTTCTTCTTTCAATAAAAAATCAAGTTTTTCTTCCGTATATCCAAGCAAAGTTGTCAATTGCTGATAATTCAGCAGATACCAATTGTGCCGAATGAGCGTTAAATACCCCTTTTCTTCCCATTTTTTATCATAAACAATATTTCCAAGCCCTAAGCGAGTCGCTTCGCGTACAACAATTTCTTCGTTACAACCCAGCGTTTTCGCAATTTTATCGGTAGAAACGTAGCCGTAATTTCTAAAAATTACCGTTTGCCACGCTTGAGGAAACTGTTTTTCGGGCATTTTTTTCTTTTTGATGATTTGCGGTAACATATGATCCGTTCCTTTTTGGCATTGTGTAAAAAAAGGTCTCCGTAAAAAGCGGAAACCTTTTTCGTTTATTACAAATGATTATACAAGCTTTTCAATTGCAGCAGCAACGTCCGCAACAGTAACCAACGATTCTACTTCTTCGTCGGGAATGATAATACCAAATTCGTCTTCAAGCTGGCTCAAAAGTTCGACAACGTCCAACGAATCCGCGCCGAGATCTTCTACAATTTTTGCATCAGGCGTTACTTTATCTACGGAAATATTAAGAGACTCCGCAAGCATATCTTGAATTTTTTCTAACATATTCATTGTCCTCCGTTTTGTAAAATTTTAACTTTACCCTTTTATTCTAATACAATCTTTTCCAAATGTCAAGTATTTCTATGACATTTATTTTTTCTTTTTCATGGTAAGACCGATGCGGTTCTTTTTCACGTCCACGTCTTTGATCCAAACCTGTACGACTTGCCCAACTTTTAAAACTTCCGACGGGTGTTTGATATAACGCTCGGTAATCTCGGAAATATGTACTAGGCCGTCTTGATGCACGCCAATATCAATAAACGCCCCAAAATCCACTACGTTGCGGACCGTACCCGTGAGTTCCATACCCACTTTCAAATCTTCAATCCCCATAACGTCTTTGCGGAGCGTGGGCGCGGGCAAACCGTCGCGAATATCTCTACCCGGTTTCATAAGCTCGGTGACAATATCGTTCATAGTCGCCTTGTCAAGCTCGCTTTCTTTCGCGGCTTTCTCTTCGCCATACGCCTTAATTTTTTGGCGTAAATCGGCAATTCTACGCGCTTTTACGTCTTCTTTTGTGTACGAGAAAAGGGAAAGTAATTTTTCCGCTTTTTTATACGATTCAGGATGTACCGCCGTATTATCCAAAATGTCTTCCCCGCCGTCAATACGCAAGAAACCCGCGCATTGCGTATACGCTTTTTCACCAAGCTTAGGTACTTTTAAAAGCTGTTTACGGGAAATAAATCTACCGTTGCTTTCGCGGTAAGCTACAATATTTTTCGCTACGGACGAGTTGAGTCCTGCCACGAATTTAAGGAGCGAAACGCTTGCCGTATTTAAATCTACCCCAACGCTGTTTACACAATCTTCCAAAACGCCCGACAGCGCGCCGTCCAAACGTTTTTCGTTCATATCATGTTGATATTGTCCAACGCCGATGGATTTTGGATCGATTTTAATGAGTTCCGCCAACGGATCTTGCAAACGTCGCGCAATCGATACCGCGCTACGCGCCGTAACGTCGTAATCGGGGAATTCTTCCGCACCCAAAGCACTTGCCGAATACACGGACGCACCTGCTTCGTTGACGATTACGTAACCCACTTCTCTTCCCGTTTCCGTCTTGATTTCTTTGATAAGTTCGGCTATAAAAATTTCACTTTCCTTGCTTGCTGTACCATTGCCGCAAGAAATAACTTCTACGCCGTGTTTTGCAATCATTTTCTTTAAAACGAGTTTTGCTTCTTCCGTCTTATTTTGCGGGGGCGTCGGGAAAACGACCGTTTTGTCCAAAACTTTGCCCGTTCCGTCCACAACGCAAATCTTACAACCTGTACGGTATGCAGGATCCCAACCCATAGTAATTTTATTTTTTATAGGCGGTTGCATAAGCAAAGGCTTTAAGTTAAGTTCGAACATTTTAATCGCCTGTTCGCTTGCCTCATCAAAAAGCTGCGCACGTACTTCACGTTCGATCGAGGGCGCGATCAACCGATCGTAACCGTCTTCTGCCGCCGCTTTTACGATCTTACTGCTTTCCCCGCCGTCTTTTAAGAAAGACGCCGCTGTAATACGTTTTGCAAACTCACCGTCTACCTTGATGGATACTTTTAAAAACTCTTCCTTTTCGCCACGGTTAAGTGCCAAAACACGATGGCTCTTCACTTCGCTTACGGGTTCTTCGTAATCCGCATACATGCCATACGTCTTCTTTTCGTCTTCCTCTTCCTTACCTTTTGCATAACAAGAAGAAATGTTGCCGTGATTAAAGAAGAAATTACGAAGTTTTTTACGGGTTATCGCGTCATCGGAAATAATTTCCGCGATAATATCCTGCGCGCCTGCAATTGCCTCGTCAACCGTTTTCACTTCGTCGGAGAGATATTTTTCCGCTTCAGCACGCACGTCAAGCGCCTTGTTTTGCGTCAAAATAGCGTCTGCAAGCGGTTGCAACCCTTTCGCAATTGCCACCGATGCGCGCGTTTTGCGTTTTTGTTTGTACGGACGGTAAATGTCTTCCACTTCCGTCATGGTAACCGCTTTTGCGAGCGCTGCCATAATCTCGTCCGTCATTTTACCCTGTTCCGTAATGGCGTTTGCAACTTCTTCCTTGCGTTTTTCAAGATTGCGCAAATAGGTAAGACGGTCGAAAAGCGAACGCAAAACCTGATCGTCGCAAGCCCCCGTCATCTCCTTGCGGTAACGCGCGATAAAGGGAATCGTGTTTCCTTCGTCAATGAGCGAAACAATATTTTTAACGTGCGTGGGTTGTAAATCAAATTCCTGAGTGATCGTTTGTAAAATGTCCATAAATTACCTTTTTGTTTTTAGTTTCATAGAGCATAAGTGCTCTTTTTGTTCTTCTGTCAAGCGATAACTTTCTATTGCTTTTTGTATCGCTTTGTTGTGCGTTTTTCTATCCAAAAGTCCCTTTTGCAATAACAAAACGCCTTGATTGTAAAATTTTATCAAAATTTCCGCGGTAAGCCATGCCACTGCCATATGTACGTAGTATTTTTCAACGTCTGCACGACGGATATAACTTTCTATCAGAGGCAAATATTCTTCTTCCACATATTCGAAAAGCAAAGTTACCAAGACGTAACGCTCGAAAAATTCGCCGCCGTGAAAAAATAAATTTTCCAAAATCGGCAAAAATGCATTTCGGTTTTGACGGATATATTTGCCCTTAAACGAATCGCAATGCGCCCAATTATCCATAAGCGCAACGCAGGCGTCTATACGTTTTATAAATTCGGCGTATGGAAGAAAGGAAACCACCGTCAATTTGATAAAAACCGTTTCGTAATATTCATTGGGAAAGGCAAATAGCTCGTCCACGCAATTTTTATATTTTTGCGCAAGTTTTCGCAAAATCGGAACGCGAATACCAAAAATTTTATATTTTGTCGGAGTCAAACCGCGATGAAATGCCGCATATTTTTCTTCGGCGTACGTTTTTAATTCGTCAATAAACTCGGAATACTTCATACAATTCCTTTTCCCAGATTTTTGGGTTAAAACGCGGGTTTGCGGGGCTCGTGGAAGACATTTTTACGTATGGAATAGCAATTTGGGCATATTTTTGCATAAATAAATCATACGCAAGCGTGCCGTTTAATAATATCCTTTCAATCTTCGCCGTCGAAAATATTTTACTAAGATCCGCAATCTCTGCATTTTTAACGGACGAATCCGCCGAACCTTCGATTTCACACGAAGTTGCCATATCCCATAGAGCGATATTGTTACGGCGTAAAAATTCCTTTTTTCCGTCCACCGTTTCGGGAATATTTTCCTGAAAAAATCCGCATACCGTTTTCCAAAATCGGTTTTGCTTGTTGCCGTAATAGAAAGAAATTTCACGGCTTTTTACCGACGGAAAACTGCCTAAAATCAACACCCGGCTGTTTTTATCGTACACGGGTGGAAATCCCATTTTTACCTTGTCCATCATAGGTTAAAAGGAAAACGGCTTGTCGGTGTTTCCCACCACCGCCACCGCTTTTTCTTCTTCGTTAAACATGACCGCAAGCACGTCGCGTGCGTCGTCGTAGGTCATGGCGTTGATACGGGAAAGCTTGTCT
>JAZSJN010000033.1:0-2257 GCA_045534315.1 Candidatus Scatosoma sp. | reverse complement strand
GGGCACGGACGAAATCGCAACCAAGTTGTCGGCGGGGCGCGCGCTTTTTTATGCAAAACACCACGGGTGGAAATTGCTTACGCTTTGCTCGGCTTGCCACAACGTCATCAAGCGTACCAACGAAGATATGAAAGCGAACGGGGACATTTGTTTCCGCGCAAACAACTATCTCAAACTCGACGAACCGTATAAAGGGGAAACGGAAGTTCTCCATTATCTTGAAATGTTGAAAAACGTCGTTGGGTTTGACAACATTAAAAAAGCGGTGGTAAATCCTTTGAATCGTAAAATCGGCGCGTATTACGGCTGTTTGCTTCTTCGCCCTAGTGGCGTAATGGCGTTTGACAACCCCGAAAACCCGACGATTATCGAAGATTTTATCCGCGCAATCGGCGGCACACCCGTCATATATCCTTTCCGCAACGAATGCTGCGGCGCGTATGTGTCCTTGAAGAACAGCGAACTGCCCAAGGAAAAATCACGCAAGGTACTTTCCAGCGCAAAGGAAAAGGGCGCGGAAGAAGTGATCACGGCTTGCCCGCTTTGTCTGTATAATTTGCAGGTAAACGGCGACGGCATTTTACCCGTGAGATATTTTACCGAACTTCTCGCGGAAGCTTTGGGGGTGAACGCATGACGAAAGCAGAAAGAATTGAAAATCTGAACAGACTCAGCGGCACGGACGTTAAAAAGTGTATGAAATGCGGCAAATGCTCCGGTCGTTGTCCCGCGTTTCAAGACATGGATATCAAACCGCATCAGTTTGTATCTATGCTCGGGCAGGGCAGAATCGACGAATTACTCGAAAGTAAAGCGATTTGGAATTGCCTTTCCTGTATGGCTTGCGTAGAGCGTTGTCCGCGTGGCGTAGCGCCTGCGGCGGTTATTGAAGCGGTGCGCGATACGGTCGTTCGTATGCAGGGCGCAAACGGGATCAAGGCAGAAGAAATTCCGCCGATCGTAGACGAGCTGATTCCTCAGCAATTGCTCGTTAGCGCGTACAGAAAGTATAACAAGTAACTCCCCGAAAATTTTTCGTATAGATAAGAAAATCCAAAAGAAAGAGAGTGTAAAAAATGCAAAGAATAGGTGTTTTTATTTGTTGGTGCGGCAGTAATATCGCGGCGACGGTAGACGTTGAAAAGGTTGCGGAAGTAATCAAAAACGAACCGGGTGTCGTATATTCCGCCAACTATCAATATATGTGTTCGGAAAACGGTCAGCAGCTCGTTAAGCAGGCGATCAAAGAATACAACCTGACGGGCGTTGTTATTGGCGCTTGCTCTCCCCGTATGCACGAAGCGACTTTCCGCAAGGCAGCGGGCGAAGCAGGGCTCAACCCCTATATGGTAGAAATTGCAAACATTCGTGAACATTGTTCGTGGATTCACAAAGACAAGGACGAAGCGACCGAAAAAGCGGTGGTGCTCGTCCGTACGGCAATCGCGAAAGTTAAGCTCAACGCGCCGTTGACGGCAGGGGAAAGCCCCGTTGTAAAACGCGCGCTGGTTATCGGCGGCGGTATCGCGGGTATTCAGGCGGCGCTTGATATTGCGGACGCAGGTTTTGAAGTAGACATCGTGGAAAAGAACGCGACGATCGGCGGCAGAATGGCGCAGATCGACAAGACCTTCCCCACGCTCGACTGTTCGGCATGTATTCTTACGCCGAAGATGGTAGACTGCGCGCAGCACGAAAAGATAGACATTCTTTCCTATTCGGAAATCGAAGAAGTGAAAGGTTTCGTCGGTAATTTCAACGTAAAAATCCGTCGCAAGGCAAGATACGTGGACGAAACGAAGTGTACGGGTTGCAAAATCTGTATGGAAAAATGTCCGTCTAAAAAGGGCTTGAACGAGTTCAATATGAATTTGAACACCCGTCCCGCCATTTATATCCCGTTCGCGCAGGCGATCCCCAACGTAGCGGTGATCGATCCTACGCAATGTATTAAACTGAAAACGGGTAAATGCGGTATCTGTCAAAAATTCTGCGGCGTGGGCGCGATTGACTACGAACAGAAAGACACGTTTATCGAACGTCAGTACGGCGCAATCGTCGTAGCGACGGGCTTTAAACCGATTGAACTTGATAATTTTAACGAATACGGATATAGCGATAACAAGGACGTTATTACGTCTTTGGAACTCGAAAGATTGATGAACGCGGCAGGCCCTACGAACGGCGTTTTGCTCCGTCCCTCGGACGGGGAACACCCGAAAGTAATCACCTTTATCCAATGCGTAGGCTCGCGTGA
>JAZSJN010000165.1:0-2600 GCA_045534315.1 Candidatus Scatosoma sp. | reverse complement strand
TGTTATATCCATTTAACTATGAAGGCATATATAATTGCTATCAATTTATATACTGTATTATACCCTATTTTTTTGTAAATTGCAATTGTTTTCGTAGGTTTTATTAAACTCTCTAAAAACATGATAATATAAACAATTCTTATATCAACCATAATAAAAATTTATTTTTTCTGGATTTCTTATAAAAAAAATCAATATTTTTACGGATTTTTCTAAAAAACGCCTGTGAAATCCTTGCCAAAAATATAAAAAGATGATAAGATATATTTGTATCAAGAAATTCGATTGTTTTGCCTTGTGCGATCAATAAATTTGAAGTTTCAAAAGGAGATAAATTATATATGAGTTACGTACAGAGAGTTTTAGACGATTTAAAAGCGCGCAACCCTGGCGAAAAGGAATTTCACCAAGCGGCAACGGAAATTTTGCTCACTTTAGAGCCCGTTATTAACGCGCATCCCGAATATGAAAAGGCGGCGCTTTTAGAGCGTTTCACCGAACCCGAACGCACGATTTTATTCCGTGTGCCTTGGGTTGACGATAACGGAAACGTACACGTGAACAAAGGGTATCGCGTGCAATTTAACAGCGCAATCGGTCCTTATAAAGGCGGTCTTCGTTTTCACCCGTCTGTTAACCTTTCGGTTATCAAATTCTTGGGACTGGAACAAATCCTGAAAAACAGCCTTACGGGCTTGCCGATCGGCGGCGGTAAGGGTGGATCGGATTTTGATCCCAAGGGCAAGTCCGACCGTGAAATTATGGCGTTCTGTCAGAGTTTTATGTTGGAGCTTTTCCGCCACGTTGGCGCGGATACGGACGTTCCTGCAGGGGATATTGGTGTGGGTGCGCGCGAAGTGGGTTATCTCTTCGGTCAGTATAAACGTATCCGTGACGAACACGTGGGCGTATTGACGGGCAGGGGGCTCTCCTACGGCGGTTCGCTTGTTAGAAAGGAAGCGACGGGCTATGGGCTTGTTTATATCACGGCGGAAGCGATGCGTCTTCGCGGCGATAGTTTCGAAGGCAAAACGACGATTGTTTCGGGTAGTGGTAACGTAGCGATTTACGCTTGCGAAAAGGCGCAACAACTTGGCGCAAAAGTCGTGGCAATGTATGATTCCAACGGTTATATTTACGATCCCAACGGCATTCAGCTCGACGTTGTAAAACAGATTAAGGAAGTAGAACGCGCTCGTATTAAAGAATATGCAAACCGCGTTGCGGGTGCTAAATACGTGGAAGGTTGCAAGGGGATTTGGACGATTCCTTGCGACGTGGCGTTGCCCTGTGCAACGCAGAACGAAATCGACGCGGAAAGTGCGGCGGCACTCGTTAAAAACGGCGTAAAATACGTTGCGGAAGGCGCAAACATGCCTTCGACCTTGGAAGCGATTGAAACGTTCCAAAAGGCAGACGGCGTAGTGTTCTTGCCCGCAAAAGCGGCGAACGCAGGTGGCGTAGCGACGTCCGCGCTTGAAATGGCGCAATCTTCGGGCAGACTGTATTGGTCGGCAGAAGAAGTAGACGCGAAACTCAAAACGATCATGGTCAATATTTACAAAAATATTGATACGGCAGCGAAGAAATACGGATTTGAAGGCAATTACGTGATGGGTGCGAATATCGCGGGGTTTGAAAAGGTAGCCGAAGCGATGATGGCGCACGGAATCGTATAATTCCGCATACCAAGAGAGAATATAGTAAGTGGATCTCCATAATTTAAAGTAAAGAAAAGGACTCGGTGGCAAAATCGAGTCTTTTTCTTTTTGCTGTTTTTTTTACGCGGCGCGTCGAGTATCAAAAATTTCCATTTGGGCATACTTTGATTAGTGAATAAAATAAAGGAGTATTTGCCCATGAATCCATTTCAAGAAAAACCGATGCCAATAGAAAAGGCGTTGCAAAACTGGAAAGAGTTGTATCCGCAAGCGTACGACAAACGCGAAATCGACCCGTATACTAAGACGAGAATTATTCTTATGAACGGAACGGAATTTGAAGCGAATTGGTTTTCCCATCAGTTGGCGCGGCACACGTGCGACAACGATTTGCGCCGTGATATTGCGCTCACGCGTGAGATCGAAAAGCAACAACAGCTGCAAATTTCGTTGTTAAAGCCCGCTAATGAAACGATTTTGGAACACACGATCTCCTACGAACAGCTCGCGGTTGATTTAACGGCGGAGCTTGCCAAGCGGGAACTTGATTGTAACGTAAAAACGGCGCTCGATTTTGCTTTGTTGGAAGACTTTGATCATTTGTACAGATATGCAAATCTTCTGGAAATGGACCAAGGTATTGCGGCGGAATGGTTGGTGGGGCGGTATACTGAAATCATGCCCGGCAGACCTACGATTGCGCATCACCGTTACCCGATGGATAACGTTCGGCGAAGCATAAACGCTAAAAAATCGGACACGCAAACGGTGTTATCCACTATGATTATCACCGCTGCCGAACAGCAGACCATGAACTATTATATGAACGTGACGAACTTCGCTTGCAACGACATGGCGCGCAAACTCTATCAAGAGATTGCTCTCGTAGAAGAAGAACACGTTACGCAGTACGAATCGTTTATGGATCCCAACGCTACC
>JAZSJN010000081.1:0-14584 GCA_045534315.1 Candidatus Scatosoma sp. | reverse complement strand
TGGACGGCAAATGCCCCGACTGCGGCAGGGATGTAAAACCCGCTAAGGAAGAGGCGTACTTCTTCAAAATGGGCAAATATGCCGATCGACTGATTGAACACATCAATACCCACCCCGAATTTATTCAGCCCGTTTCTCGTAAGAACGAAATGATGAACAACTTCCTTTTGAAAGGGTTGCAGGATCTTTGCGTATCTCGTACGTCCTTTTCGTGGGGGATTCCCGTGGAGTTTGACGATCGTCACGTCGTATACGTATGGATGGACGCGTTAAACAACTATATCACGGGTATTGGGTACGATGCAGACGGTAATCACGGCGAGAATTATAAAAAATACTGGCCCGCCGATTTGCATTTGATCGGTAAGGATATTTTGCGTTTCCATACGATTTATTGGCCCATTTTCCTGATGGCGATGGGCGAACCTTTGCCCAAGCAAGTATTCGGGCATCCTTGGCTGTTGCAAGGCGACGGCAAAATGAGTAAATCCAAGGGCAATGTGATCTATGCGGACGATTTGGCGCGCCTTTTCGGCGTGGACGCGGTGCGCTATTTCGTGCTCCACGAAATGCCGTTCGATAACGACGGACAGATCACTTGGGAACTCGTGACCGAGCGTTTCAATACCGAACTTGCCAACGTTTTGGGCAACCTTGTCAACCGCACGATCGCCATGATCGAGAAATATTTCGGCGGTACGGTCGTAAAATCGCAGGCGGTAAACGAAGAAGATCCCGACGCAGAATTTAAGGGGACGGTAACGGCGGTGACTGCAAAAGTGAAAGCGAAAGCGGACGAACTGCGTATCGCGGACGCGATTACCGAAGTGTTTGCGCTTTTCCGCAGAGCCAATAAGTATATCGACGAAACGATGCCTTGGGCGCTTGCGAAAGACGAAAGCAAAAAGGCGCGTTTGAACGACGTTTTGTATAATCTTGCCGAGGCGATCCAGATCGGCGCGTCCCTTTTGGACAGCTTTATGCCGGAAACGAGCGAGAAGATTTTGGCGGCGTACGGCGGCGCGAGCAGGTCGCTTGAAGATTGCGGCGCGTTCGGCTTACGCGAGAGCGTAACGGTAACGGCGATTCCGCCCCTGTTTGCGCGTATTGATTTTAAAATGCTCGTGCCTGAGATCGAAAAGATCCAAAAGGAACAAGCGGCGGCGTACGCGCAAGAGCAGGCAAAGACAGCGCCTGCGGAAAAGAAAGCGGAAAAGGCGGAAAATGTGGCAGCAGAATCGTCCGTTGAAGAAGAAAAAGTACCCGAAATTTCCTTTGACGATTTTATGAAAGTGCAGCTGCGCGTAGGTGAAATTATCGCTTGCGAGCCCGTACCCAAATCGAACAAGTTATTAAAAGAAACGGTAAAATTCGGCGACGAAGTCCGCACCATCGTTTCGGGGATCGCAAAGCATTACAAGCCCGAAGAAATGGTGGGTAAAAAGGTGGTGTCTGATACCAACCTTGCGCCTAGAAAAGTGTGCGGTATTGTGTCCGAAGGTATGATCATGGCGGCGGAAGACGAAGACGGTACGCTGTCGCTGATCGTTCCCGATAAAGATATCAAAAGCGGCGCAAATCTCGGTTAAATCGGCGAAATAAGGGCGGAATTATGTATATCGATATTCATTGCCACTTAACGGGTGGGGAATACGAAGAGATCGGCGGGGTGGACGGCGTATTGGCGCGCGCCCGTGAAAACGGCGTGGGGCGTATCGTGTGTTCGGGGTTTGATCTTACTTCTTCGTATATCGCGGCAGAGATTGCGGCTCGCCACGGCGACGTGTATTTTACGGCGGGCTTTCACCCCAGCGAATTGCATAAATACCAGGACGGCGATTTGGAAAAATTGCGTGCGCTGTGCGCCGATCAAAAGTGTATTGCCGTTGGCGAGATCGGGCTAGATTATCATTTTGACGACAATCCCGCGCCCGAAATGCAGCGCGAGCTGTTTATTCGCCAAATGACGTTGGCGGACGAAGTGGGGTTGCCCGTGGTATTGCACAGTCGGGACGCGGCGCAAGAAACCTTGCAAATTTTGACGGAAAATAAAGAGCTTTTGAAAAAGGGCGGATTGATGCATTGTTATTCGTATTCGCCTGAAATGGTGGCGGATTTTGCCGCGCTTGGGTTGTATTTTTCCTTTGGCGGTCCGTCCACTTTTAAGAACGCGAAAAAGGTGCAAGAATGTGTTCAGCGCGTACCGTGTAACCGCATTTTGTCGGAAACGGACTGTCCGTACTTAACGCCCGTGCCCTTCCGCGGTACGTTTCCTAACGAGCCGAAAAACGTGAAGCATATCGTCGAAAATATGGCGATTCTTCGCAACGAAAACGAAAAGGAGCTGCAAAAACAAATTTTGGACAACGCAAAAACTTTGTTTTTCAGGTTGAAATAATCTTATGGAAGAAAATAAGAATAAAAACGAAAGGCAAAACGTAGACGCTGCGCAAGGCAACGCGCAGGGCGGTAACGGCGGTCAGGGTGGAAGAAAACGTCGTCGCAGACACAGAAATCACGGTGGCAACGGCGGCGGTAACAATCCACAGGCGCAAAATCAAAACGCGCAGGGGAAGCAGACGCAAAATGCGCAAAACGGTCAAAATAACGGGCAGAATGGGCACAATCAGCCCAAACAAGCCCAAAATCCGCCCAAACAGCCCAAAAATAATCAGGCGCAAAACGGGCAGAAACAGCCCCAAAACAACCAAAATCAAAACAATCAAAACGAGCAGGGCAAGCACAAGCATAAAAACAAGCAAGGGCAGCCTCAGAATCAGCAAAACGGGCAAAATCAAAACAACCAGCAAAGCAAAAATAACAACGGTAAAAACAACGAGAAAAAGGAAGAAAACCGCAAGGATACGTACGTATATACCTTGGACGGTAATCTGTACATTAACCTTACCAACAAATGCTCTAACGGTTGTGATTTCTGCGTGAGAAACGAACGTAGCAGCTATTACGGCAATTATTTGTGGCTTAGACACGGCGATCCTACGCCGGAAAAGGTGATTGCGGCGGCAAACGGCATGGGGGATCTTTCCCGCTTTAAAGAAGTCGTTTTCTGCGGTTTTGGCGAACCGACGTATAAGGTTGAGGAAATGGTTGCGCTTTGTGATTATTTCCACGGCAAAGGCTTAAAGACTCGCCTGAACACCAACGGACAGGGTAATTTGATTAACAAGCGCGATATCGTGCCCGAATTGAAAGATAAAATCGATTTTGTGAGCATTTCACTCAACGCGTCCTGCGTGGAAAAATATCAGCCGATTTGCCGTTCGCAATTCGGCGAAGCAGGCTTTGCGGGCGTGATCGAGTTTGCAAAAATTTGTCGCAAGAACGGTTTGGATTGTCGTTTTTCCATCGTAGATTGTATCGGCGAAGAAGAAGTGGAGGCGTGCAAGCGTCTGGCAGAAAGCGTGAAAATTCCCCTTTACGTGCGTAAATATATTACTGATTCCTAATAAAACGACCTACCCATGTACGCGTTCACGGTATTTGTGAACGTAAAATGTTACGATCAAGGAAGTGGACAGATGCAAGATCTTCGCTTTGTGCTGGAAAAGCACGGCTTTCATTTTAAAAAGCAGTTCGGACAAAACTTTATATCGGATACGAATTTATTGCGCTCTATCGTGGAAGCGTCGGGGATTGATAAAAACACGACGGTGGTCGAGATCGGTTGTGGCGCGGGTACGTTGACGCGCGCGCTTGCCGAAGCGGCAAAGCAGGTGTATGCGTTTGACATCGACCGCGATTTACAGCCTGTTTTGGCGGAAACGCTGGCTGGATTGGATAACGTGGAAGTTATTTTCCGTGATTTTAACAAGCTGAACTTGAAAGAGTTTGAAAAGGAAATTGAAGAATATACCGTGGTGGCAAATTTGCCCTATTATATAACGACGCCTTTGGTAACGAAACTGTTAGAAGAAAGCGACAAAGTGCAGGGATTATCGATCATGGTACAAGAAGAAGTTGCCGATCGGTTTTGTGCAAAGGAAAACACCCCCGAATACGGTTCGATTACGGCGGCGATCGCTTTAAAAGGGAGCGCAAAGGTAGTAAAACGTGTTTCGCGTAATCTCTTTTATCCCCGGCCTAACGTTGATTCTGCGGTGGTAAAAATTGAATTTGACAGGGGACGTATCGCGGTGAAGGACGAACGCGCCTACCGTCAAACGGTGAAATGCGCGTTTTTAAACCGCAGAAAGACGTTGGAAAATAATCTCGTTAATTTTTTTAAATTGACGCGCGAACAGGCAAAGGAAATTTTATTCGCGGCGGGTGTGGAAGAAAAGGCGCGTGGGGAAACGCTTTCCCCGCAAAGACTTGCAAAGCTTTCCGACGTTCTTGTGGAACAAAGTATAATTAAATTGCAGTAAGAAAAACTCTCGGGTAAACCGAGAGTTTTTTATCAAAAAATTCAATTACATAAAGGCGGTGATGCCACAAAGAACGCCAAGGACGATGCCCGCCGCTAAATCGGACGGATAATGCACGCCGATCGAAAAACGGATATAGGCAAGCGCAAAACAGCAAAGCAGTAACAATGCGCCTACTATTGGCAGAACTGACAAAAATACCATGGCGATTGCCGTTGCGCAGGCGATATGTCGGCTGGGGAAAGAATCTCCGTCGCGATCCTTTCGCGCAACCAACGGTGTGATCGCCGCGCCTTTTTCCGAGTAAGGGCGAGGACGGTCTATGCCGAGCCGTATTGCGCTGACCAAAATTAAGGTGAGCGCAGGGGCGAAAAATAAAGGAACTAATTCTTGGACAAGAAGTTTATCCGATACGACGGCATACAGCCAAAACGCCGCATACGCTACCGCAAACAGCCACGTAAAAACGGTATTGAGCAATTTTAAAATTTTCACTCGCAAGGGCGAAAGCTTATAAAACGCTGCGTTTTTTTCGTAAAGAGTCTTATAATCGTATTTCATAAAATTAGTATACCATAAAAAGCGTCGGTTTGCAAGCGCCTACAAAATTTTAAACTCGGTTAGATTAGAAAAGTTTTTCTTATAGAAGAAATTTTGCTAAAAAAGGTAAAAAACTTAAAATTTTTTTGTCGAAATTTCATTGAAAAAACATAAAAGTATGTTATAATTAAAAAAAGGCTTTGTCGTAACCGTGATGGTTGCGCGGATTCTTAAAAAACCTTGGTAGGTGAAAATGTCTTATTTACTGGGTATCGACGTCGGTTCGACGACCGTAAAAACGGTGGTGTTGGACGAAAAGACGGGCGCAATTTTATATTCGAGCTACGAACGGCATTTTTCCCGCGTGAAAGAATGTGTTTTAAACGCGCTGGAAAAGGTCGGCAAAAGGTTTGGTAGCGAAACTTTCCGCGCGGCAATTACGGGCAGCGCGGGGCTTGGACTTGCGGAAAAGAGCGGCGTATGTTTCGTGCAAGAAGTGCAGGCGGCGTTCGGCGCGATAAAAAAATACCACGCCAGCGCGGACGTAGCGGTAGAACTTGGCGGAGAAGACGCGAAGATTATTTTCTTGACGGGCGGCGCGGAACAGCGCATGAACGGCAGTTGCGCCGGCGGTACGGGGGCGTTTATCGACCAGATGGCGACGTTGCTTGATATTTCGGTGGACGAGATGGACGCGCTTGCTTTGACGGCGGAAAAGACCTATCCGATCGCATCTCGTTGTGGTGTATTTGCAAAATCGGATATTCAGCCTTTGATTAACCAAGGCGCGGCGAAGGCGGACATTGCGGCGTCCATTTTTCGCGCGGTGGTGGAACAGACGGTTTCGGGCTTGGCGCAGGGCAGAAAAATTAAGGGCAAAGTTTTGTTTTTGGGCGGACCGTTACACTTCTTAAAGTCGCTTAGAAAGGCTTTCGTAGACACGCTTGGTTTGGATAAAGACCATGCGATATTCCCCGAAAATGCGCCCGTGTTTATTGCGTTGGGGGCGGCGATTTCTGCGGCGGCGGAGCAGGCGGAAAGCATAGAAAATTTACATAAAAAGATATATAATTGCGAGGCAAAGGACGAAGTCGTACGAGGCAAGCCCTTGTTTGAAAATCGCGAACAGTACGACGAATTTGTTTCGCGACACAAGCGTAACGATTTGGAGTTTGCGGATATTCGCACGTATAGCGGCGACGCCTATCTTGGCGTGGACAGCGGCTCGACGACGACCAAGCTTATGCTAATTACCGAAGATTGCAAGGTGTTGTATTCGCACTATCAATCGAACAACGGACAACCGCTAGATATCGTAGTGGCACGTCTGAAAGAAATGTATGCCCTTTGCGGGGCGGGCGTACGTATCCGCGGTGCAGCGGTAACGGGATACGGCGAAGACATGATGAAAGCGGCGTTGAAAATGGATTTTGGCATCGTGGAAACGGTAGCGCATTTTAAGGCGGCGGTGCATTTCAATCCGTGGGTGGATTTTATTATCGATATCGGTGGTCAGGATATCAAATGCTTTAAGGTGAAAAACGGCGCGATCGATTCGATTATGCTCAACGAAGCGTGTTCGTCGGGTTGCGGTTCGTTTATTCAGACGTTTGCAAAAGCGATGGGCATGGACGTAGAGAGCTTTGCGCGGCTTGGGTTATTTGCGAAAAAGCCCGTGGAACTGGGATCGCGCTGTACGGTGTTTATGAATAGCGCGGTAAAACAGGCGCAAAAGGAAGGCGCGAGCGTAGAAGATATTTCCGCGGGATTGTCGTCGTCCATCGTTAAAAACGCCGTGTATAAGGTCATTCGCGCAAAAACGCCCGAAGAATTGGGACAACATATCGTAGCGCAGGGCGGGACGTTTATGAATGACGCCGTTTTGCGTTCTTTTGAATTAGAAACGGGCAGGGAAGTCGTTCGTCCGGCGATCGCAGGGCTGATGGGCGCGTTCGGCGCGGCGTTGTACGCCAAAGAAATGCAGAAAGCGGACAGATCGTCTTTGTTATCGGCGGAACAATTGGCGAAATTTTCTTATGTTTCACGTGCAACGACCTGTCGCGGCTGTACGTCCAACTGCAATATCAATATTTTGACGTTTGAAGACGGCAGCAAATTTATTTCGGGAAACAAGTGTGAACGTGGCGCGGGGTTAAAACCGCAGGACGGAAAGTGGAATATTTACGAATACAAATATAACCGTTTGTTGGGTTCGGCAGAGGACGCGTCGGGGGAAAACGGCGAAAATGCGGGTAAAAAACGCGGCGTAGTAGGTTTGCCGTTCCAACTTGTTATGTTTGAGCAGTTGCCGTTTTGGTCGGCATTCTTCCGTCAGCTGGGTTTTGATGTAAAGGTCAGCGACAAGAGCAGTCGCGATTTGTATTTTCGCGGTCAGCATACGGTCGCGAGCGATACGGTATGTTATTCTGCAAAACTTATACACGGGCATATCGAAAGCTTACTTGATAGCGGCGTAGATTTTATTTTCTATCCCTGCGAGAGCTATAATATAGACGAACACGCGTCGAAAAACCATTACAACTGCCCGATCGTGGCATATTATCCCGAACTGTTAAAGGCAAATAACGAACGGCTGACGGTGGAAAACTTTATTTCGCCTTATATCGATTTAAACGAACGGAAATCCTGTCTTAACAATTTGGCGGCTGCGTTTGAAAAATACGGCGTAACCAAAAAGGAAATAAACGGCGCGCTTAATAAGGGCTTTGCCGCTTTGGCGCAATATCAAAAAGACGTGCGCGAAAAGGGGGCGGAAATCCTGAAGAACGCCCGCGCAGAAGGAAAAAATACCGTCGTTTTGGCGGGCAGACCTTACCACGTTGATCCTGAAATCAATCACGGCATAGGCAAGCTTTTGGTTTCCTTAGGGTTGGCGGTGCTCTCCGAAGATAGCGTGTGTGATCAAGCTCCGCTCGTGGACGTCAACGTGCTCAATCAATGGACGTATCACGCGCGATTATACCGCGCGGCGCAGTACGTATGCGGGCAAAAGGACGTGCAGCTTGTGCAACTCGTGTCCTTTGGCTGCGGTATTGACGCGCTGACGACGGACGAAGTGCGCACGATTTTAGAAAGCAACGGTAAGCTGTATACGCAGATCAAGATCGACGAAATCAACAACCTTGGCGTGGTCAAGATACGTCTGCGCAGTATGGTGGCGGCGATCGGCGAACAGAGTGGCGTGAAAACCGAAAACAAGGGGGACGGAAACGTATGAAAAAGACGCAGACGGTCAGTTATAAAGAAAATACGCCCGCGTTCACAGACGAGATGAAGCAAACGCATACGATTCTTGCGCCGAACATGTTGCCCTATCATTTTGATATTTTGGCAGAGATCGTGGAAAGTCGCGGTTACAAAGTCGAGATATTGAAAACGGAAGGTAGATCAATTATCGACGAAGGGTTAAAACACGTGCACAACGACACGTGTTATCCCGCTCTTTGCGTAATTGGTCAGTTTATCGACGCGCTCAAGAGTGGAAAATACGACGTTAATAAAACGGCGGTTTTGATTACGCAGTCAGGGGGTGGCTGCCGCGCGTCCAACTACGTGGCGTTGCTCCGCAAAGCCTTACAAGCGGAATATCCCCAAGTTCCCGTCTTATCCTTAAACTTTTCGGGTTTGGAAAAGGGGAACGGATTGGATTTGCGGCTTAAAGACATCTTGAAAATGGGTTACGGCATTTTCTATGCGGACGCAATTATGAGCCTGTACAATCAATGTAAGCCGTACGCAAAAGATCAAAAAGAGGTGGACCGTGTCCGAGATGAAAGCATTGCGTACGTAAAAAGTACGTTGCGTACAAAGGCGTATAAAAAGTACGAAACGGTTACAAAAGAGTTGATTTCCCGTTTCGGGGCAATCGAACTTGCGCGCACGGAAAAGGTCAAGGTGGGTATCGTGGGCGAGATTTACGTCAAATATTCCCCCCTTGCCAACAACGGGTTGGAAAGCTTTTTGTACGCGGAAGATTGCGAACCCGTCGTGCCCGCGCTGATGGACTACGTTATGTACTGTATCGTCAACGTGATCAACGATGCAAAGCTGTACAACAAAGGCAAAAAGATGGCGTTTATCTATGAGTTCATTTATAAATTGCTGTTAAAAATTCAGCGGTACATGATAGCCGCGTTTGAAAGGGCTGGCTTTGAACCGCCCCACGATTTTGAATACTTGCGCAAATGTGCAGATAAAGTCATCAACCAAGGTGTGAAGATGGGGGAAGGTTGGTTAATTCCTGCGGAAATGGTGGCGTTGTACGAGAGCGGTACGGAAAATATCGTGTGCGCGCAACCGTTTGGGTGTTTGCCCAACCATATCGTTGGCAAGGGCGCGGCGCGCGCGGTAAAGACCTTGCACGAAAACGTGAATATCGTGCCGATTGATTACGATCCGTCTGCAACCAAGGTCAACCAAGAAAACCGTTTAAAATTGATGCTGGCGACGGCGCGGGATAAAATCGCAGAGAAAAACGCGGCAAAAGCAGTAGAAAGCGAAGTATTAAAAGAAATTGCCGCTGATTAAAAAAGTAAATATAAAAAGACACGCATAGTCGTGTCTTTTTTTGTTTCGCTGCGTACCGCATGCCCCCTTTTACGGCATATCGGGCGGAGTTTCCTGCCGTTCGGGCAAAAATTTCCAGTATCTTGTCGGCATGTATCCGCGCATTTGTTTTAGGCGCTCGCGGCAGGGAATATTCACTGCGCCGTAATATTCTTTCCATAGAGATTGCCAACCGTTTTCGTCGGCGGAAAGCAAAACGTTCGCTTGCGCCAAGGGAGCAACGAATGTATTTTTGCCGTCATATACCACCGCTTTTTGTCGTTTTATATCGTGTAGCACAAACAGAAACTGCGGCAATCGCGCTCGAAAATGTGGCACGAGCAAATCACAAATATCGTTGTCGGGGGAAAAGGGGGCGTAAAGCGCGCCGCTTTGCGTTTCCATAAAGCGGATAAAACCGTGCATTTTATGGATCTCGTACCCGACTTTTTTGATATATTCTACGGCGGAAAAAACGTCGGGGTTGGCAAGCCGTTTTGCCACGGGGCGTTTCTCTTGCGCCAGCAGACGAACATACCGAAAGGCAACCTGTTCTTTATCGTCCATGCCGCAACGAAGAAGTCTGTCCAAATCAAAAGCAAAATCGCGATCAAAAGAAAGTAGCCGTTCTTCCGCGCGTTTTGCGCGCGCAAAATCGGTAGGAACGTCGATCGCCGTCATACCTAAGGGTATTTGCGCGCGTCCCGAAGTTACGATTGCGCCAGGATCGGGAAAGGCAATCAAAAGAGCGGTTAAAAAGCCGTATTTCGTTCCATCAAAACAATAGATCATAACGCCCCCTTACAACTGCCCGTGCAGGGCGATCATGGCGTTTTGTGGCGTGGAGAGCATGCTAAACAGGTCTAACTGCTCCGCGCTTTCTTGCGTTTCCGCCGCCGCCAACAGCCCGCGCACAGCGGTTACGTTTTCCGTGCCGAAAAACTTTCCGTTGCAGGTGATAAAATGTTTTGCGCGCTTTAACGCTACACGCATCTTCGTCAGATCCTCGAAATTCAGCTTGGTATATTTCCGCGCTTCCATGATCTTGTATGCGTTTTTTGCGCCGATCCCCGGCACGCGGAGCAGCGTTTCCAAGGGCGCGCGGTTGATTTCGACGGGGAATAGGTGCATATTCCGAAGCGCCCACGCGCATTTGGGATCGTATTCCATAGAAAGATTTTCCCCTTCGCCCACGATCTCGTCCACCGAAAACCCGTAAAAACGGAGCAACCAGTCCGCTTGATACAAACGGTGTTCGCGCAATTGCCCTGCGCCAACGTCGGGTAGGGCGTTATCCTTGACGACGGGCACGTACGACGAATAATACACCCGTTTTAATCCGTTTTTTTGATATAAGGCGTTTGTCAGACGCAAAATTTGCCCGTCCGCCTCGGGGCTTGCGCCGATAATCATCTGCGTCGTTTGTCCCGCGGGCAAAAAATATCCCTTAACCAAACCCTTGCGCTTTTCTTCGCGGAAGACTTCCGTTTGCGCTGCCAACGTTTTCATAGGGGTTAAAAGGCTTTCTTTACTCTTTTGCGGCGCAAGCAATTTTAAACTTTTTTCACTCGGCAGTTCGACGTTATAGCTCATACGGTCGACGTAGCGCGCCGCCTCCGTCATCATGCGTTCGTCCGCGCGGGGGATGCCCTTTAAATGTATATACCCGTGAAAACCGTATTCCGTCCGAAGTTTTTTAACAACCAAAAGCAACCGTTCCATGGTATAATCGGGGTTGACGTGCACAGCAGAGGATAAGAACAGCCCTTCGATATAGTTGCGTTTGTAAAAATCAACGGTCAACTGACAAATTTCGTCGGGAGTAGCCGTCGCGCGCGGTACGTCGGCATCCAAACGGTTAGGGCAGTATTTGCAATTGTAAATGCAATCGTTAGACAGCAAAATTTTTAGCAAAGAAACGCACCGTCCGTCGGGCGTGAACGAGTGGCAGCACCCCGCAACGTATCCGTTGCCCATGCCGCCCGCATTTTTTCGACCGCTCCCCGATGACGAGCAGGACACGTCGTACTTCGCGCTTTCCGTTAAGATTTTCAACCGTTCTTCCGAGATCATACCTATATTATATCTCGCAGAAAAGCAAAAGTCAAACATTTGTTCGTGCATTTTTATAAAAAAGAAAACCGAATTTTTCGTTCGGTTTTATTGGGATAAGATTAGGGATAAAAAATTTAATCGCGCGCTTGTCGTTTTTTCATACGCGTCCAATTGATAAAACTGTACGTATCGTTAAACAGGAAGGTGGTAAAACATACGACGGTGGGCAGATACGACAGATCGCGGACGCTTGCCGAAATCCACAAAACGATCAGGACAAGATCGTTGGCAACGTACGCAAGCGCGTAATAGGGGCTGCGGAAAAAGAGTAACGTCGCTGCAAACATACTCGTCGTGACGGAGATCGTGCTGACGATCAGATTATCGGTGTTAAAATACCGCAAAACGAAATACAAAACGACGGTCGCTATCATCGAAAGTCCCACGCAGATCAACCATTTTCGCAAAGACAGCGTGCCGATTTTAACTTCGTGTTTGCCCTGTTTAGACGGGTTTTTCAACCAACTGATACAGGCGAAAAGGGCGGCGGGCAGGCTCATAAAAAGGTAGGTGATCATCTCGCCGTAATAGTGCGCGCGTATGGAAATAATGCCGTATAGCATACTGAAAATCATAATCAGAATTTGCCCGACGAAATTTCCTTTGGCGATAAAAATCAAAGACGTTACGCCAAGGATCGAGGCAATCAGGCTCAGGGGATAAAAATCCTTGCCCAAGCACGACGACACCGTGATCAGCGTTACCGAACACAGCCAAAGTACCCGTTCAAAAGGGGTAAAATATTGAATACAGTCTTTGAACGATTTTTTCATGACAACCTATTAAAAAAGCATTCCTATCGCGTGCCTTCTAAGACCTAACGGCACGGAATATGAACGCTGTCCATTTTGCCACCCGGTGGCGGCGAAATATTTAAGATTTTTATATTATACAGGATTTTCAAAGGGTTTGTCAAGCGTTGCAGGGTAAAAAATTTTGTTATCAAAAAAATCTATAATAATCTGCAAATTGATCAAAAAAATGTGGAAAATTTTTATTTTCAAAAGCTTGACATGATGGAAAAACGTGTGCTAAAATACAAGAGGAAATGATGAGAAAGTAGCAAATACGCAAGGTGCGTAGTAAGCCAACGGAGTGGTTGATAGGACGTCAATCAGGCTTGCAAAAAAATTGTGAAACTCATTGTAGGCGCAGCCGTACAATGACGTTCTTCTAAAAAGGATTTTCAGGGTATGGCGTAAAATCGCGATACCTTTTTTTGTCGCAAAAAAGGTATTTACAAACGGGAAACAACAAATATTATATACATAAGGAGAGAAAAAAATTATGACGGTATTAGAAGCAGTTCTGCTGTTATTAGCAGGCGTGGGCGTATTCATTGCAGGTATGAATATGTTGGGGGACGGATTGGAAAAAAGCGCAGGCGGCGGTTTAAAACGCTTGCTTGGGAAGATTAGCGGTAACCGTTTTGCAGGGGTTGGCGTCGGTGCGGGTGCAACGGCGATTATTCAAAGTTCCTCTGCAACCAGCGTCATGGTTATCGGTTTTGTAAACGCAGGCATTATGACGCTGTTCCAAGCGACGGCGATTATTATGGGCGCGAATATCGGTACGACGATTACGGGTATTATGGTTTCGTTAAAATCTTTGCCTATTTCCGATTTTGCGATGGTGCTTTCCTTTATCGGCGTAATGCTGATGTTCATTAAAAAGGACAAGGTCAAACAAATCGGTGGGATTTTATGCGGGTTTGGTTTGATCTTTGTCGGTTTGGATCTTATGGGATCGTCCTTAAAAAATTGCGCGAACCTTAACGAGTTTTTTAAAGATTTGTTCTTAAAGATAGACTTTCCCTTATTACTGATTTTGTGTGGGGCGTTGTTCACGGCACTCATTCAAAGTTCGTCTGCGGCAACGGGTATCTTTATTTCGATGGTTGGTTCGGGCGCGCTGCCGTTGGATTTGGCGCTGTTCCTAGTACTTGGGTCTAATATCGGTACGTGTATCACGGCAGTTTTAGCGTGTATGGGTGCGGGGGTAAACGCAAAGCGAACGGCGTTGATTCATTTATCCTTTAACGTAATCGGTACGGTGATATTTACCGCGATCATTTGGCCGTTAAAATCGTACGTAATACAATGGCTTACGCAGATCCCTGGCGGCGCGCAGATGCAGCTTGCTTGGTTCCACGTAATCTTCAACGTAACGACGACGCTCTTGCTGCTCCCGTTTATAAAACAGCTTGTGGCGATGGCGACGAAACTGATCCCCGAAAGAAAGACGGAAGAAAGCAACCGTCGTTTGAAATACGTGGACGAACGTTTGCTTACTACCCCGCCCGTTGCGATTATGCAGGTAAAGAAAGAAGTGGAATATATGGCAGATCTCGCCAAATTGAACCTTGAAAAATCTTTTGCTGCCATGTCGGGCGTAGCTAGTGAGTACGAAAGGGAAATCGCGGAAAAAGAACACGTCATCAATTTTACAAACAAGGCGCTTACCCGTTTTTTGATCAAGCTTTCGCCGCTGGTGGATAACCGCAATGAAAAGAGTATCGGCGCGTACTTCCACGTTTTGAACGACTTAGAACGTATCGGCGACCATGCGGAAAATTTCAGCGAGATCGCGTTAGAAATGCAAGGTAAGGATCTTGCCTTCTCGGATATTGCTATGAACGAATTGAAGACGATGCAAGAAAAAGTATTGCGTATGTTCGAGATTGCGGTGGAAGTATTCGACGATAGAGATGCGTCCCGCCTTGTTGAACTCAACGCCCTTGAAAACGAGGTGGACGGTTTGAAACGCGAGCTTACGGCAAAGCATTATAAACGTCTTGCGGATGGGGATTGTAAGATCGAGCTTAGCCCCTACTTCTCTTCCACGGTGGCAGGATTAGAGCGTGTCGCCGATCACCTTGTAAACGTAGGTTATAGTATCTTGAACCCTACGGGTTCGCAAAGTAGCGAAACGAAAAATGGGGTAAAAGCGGAAAATTAAACAATATAAAGCATAGAAAA
>JAZSJN010000163.1:0-2477 GCA_045534315.1 Candidatus Scatosoma sp. | reverse complement strand
TATTCCAAAGCAAATCCCTGCGGAATCGTTGCCTTAAAGCATTCCTTTTTACAATCGGAATATTTGTCGAGCGTTCTTTCTTCTAAATACGATATCGCAACGCGCGGGGGACTTCATTGCGCGCCGCTTATGCACGAAGCTTTGGGGACGCTTGACGACGGACTTTTACGTGTTTCCTTCTCGCATTTCTCTACGGAAGAAGAAGTGGAAAAGCTGCTCCTTGCTCTAAAAGAGATTGACGAAATTTAGAACTCAACGCATACCTGGTGGCTTTATTTACTCAATTTCCTTTAATTTATTTACCACCGCGCGAAGGCGTTTTCTTTGGGAATTATCCAGCATCGGCGCAAACGAGCGGTAAAAATTTTCAATTTCTTCGTTCGAAAGCGTTCCCGCGCGTTTGCTCTTTTCCGCTTCTGATAAAATGCTTCTTAGCATATCCGCGTTGCTTTTTCCGTTATACGCCGAAGCGATTTTTCTCGTCAATTCTTCCGCGGAAGCGGCTTGCGGCGCGTCCCCCTTTCCATTATTTTCGGGCGCTTGCTTGGCGTATTCTTTGAAATTTCTCATATTGACCTCCGAATTTGAAATAGCGTTTTTGCTCCGCTCTTACTATCTTATTCGCCGTCAACGTTTTTGGACACATGTGCATATATTGTAGTATGGAAATTTTAATTTTGGTGCTTTTATATTATCTTTCACAAAACGCTGATTTTGCCGACAGCGTCAAACCGCTGATGAGCCAAATCAAGGATTCCGAAGAAATGTTGCGCTTTTTAAACGATCTTTCTAAATTTTCGCAGACTTTTTCCACGTTTGCCGACGTTAAGTCGGACAAAACGCCCGATAATAAACCGAACGAAAGTGAAGAAAAGATAAAAAATCCGTCCAGTCAATCAACCAAAAACGACGAACAAAAAAAAGCTCCGCAATCCCCTACCGAAGGGATCGCGGATACGTTTATACAAAATATTTTAGACAGTTATTTAAAAAAGAATTGACCGTTAAGAAAACGCATTACACGATAGAAAACCCGCCGTTTACGGGGATATCTACACCCGTTACGTAGTCGTTTTCTTCTAAATATAACACGGTTTTCGCGACGTCGTCGCCGTCGCCCAAACGTCCCATTGGGATTTCGTCTTTGATCGCTGCCATATCCTCTTCGGAAAATCGTGCGTTCATCGCCGTATCGATCACGCCCGGGGAAACACAATTGACGCGCACGCCCGACCAACCTAACTCTTTTGCCAGCGCTTTCGTAAACCCGATGAGCGCCGCTTTGGACGCCGAATACACACTCTCACAGCTACCGCCGACTTCTCCCCAAACAGACGAAATATTGACGATCAAGCCGCTACGGTTATCGATCATGCCCTTTGCCGCTTCGCGAGCGCAAAGAAATGCGCCACCCACGTTGACGGACATTAAGCGATTAAATTCCGCATAGCTGACGTCCTGTATCTGTTTCACGAGCGCGATGCCTGCATTGTTTACCAGCACGTCCACACGCCCGATCTTTGCAAACAATTCTTTTACGTCGTCTTCGTTCGCTACGTCCGCGCGGAATACTTCCACTCCCGCCGCAGCGATTTTCGTTGCGTTTTCTTCGTCCTTAGAATATACCGCGCAAACACGGTATCCTTTTTTCAAAAACGCTAAGGCAATCGATTTGCCGATACCGCGCACACCGCCCGTCACCAAAACCGTTTTCATATCTGCCTACCTTTTATTTTCTATCCGTCAAAGCCGTCAAACCAACAATTTCCGTCGCAATTTCATCAGGCGTTTTTTCGTCCACGTTCACTACGTAATCGGCTACGCTTTCATAAATGGGAGCGCGGACTTTGAGCAGCTCCTTCAACCGATCGGACAAGCTTTCGCCGCCTTGCAACAACGGTCTGTCCTTATCCGCTTTTAACCGCTCTTCCAACGTTTCTTTTTTCGCGCGCAAGTACACGATTTTACCATTTTTTCGCAAAAGCGCGACGTTTTCTTGTTTTAATACCAAACCGCCGCCCGTCGAAACGATCAACCTGTCTTTTTGCGCCACTTCCCGCACGATCGCCGTTTCAATATCGCGAAAATACCCTTCGCCGTACCGCGCGAAAATATCAGTAATTTTTCCGTATTTTTCCACGATTAGATCGTCCGTATCCAAACAACGTCTGCTTGTAATTTCCGCAATTTTGCGCCCGATCGTCGTTTTACCGCAACCCATCATGCCGCATAAAATCAGGTTCATGCCACACCCCGTTTATTTTCCTAAAAAATCTTTCAAACCAACGATCGCCGCGATATAACTGCCGTGTCCAAATCCGCAAACGACGCCCCTACAAACCTCCGAAAGCACGCTGTTATGGCGGAAGTTTTCGCACGCGTGTACGTTGGACATATGCACTTCCGCAACGGGAATATCGATCGCCGCAATCGCGTCGCGCAGAGCATAGCTGTAATGGGTAAATGCGCCTGCATTG
>JAZSJN010000046.1:0-8456 GCA_045534315.1 Candidatus Scatosoma sp. | reverse complement strand
GTGTGTTTTACTATTGATTTTTTATTTCCCGTCCGCGTCCATACTGTGCACGATAAAATTCAAATGGTCGCCGATACGCTCTAAATTACATACGAGATTGATAAAGATCGTATTGTTTTCAGGGCGGCATTTTCCTTTGCTCAGTCTTTCAATATGTTCCGCAACCAACGCGCGACGCGTACGGTCTATTTCGTCTTCCAATTTATCCGACTCTTCAACCAACGATTTTTCGTCGTCTAATACGATACGTTTGACTAAGGCATACTGCTCGTGTAACTTATCGTGCATTTCCGTAAGTTTCTCGTTGATCCCTTCCGAGAACACAAGATTATCTTTCACTTCACGTTTAGTGTATTTCGTAAGGTTATCCGCAAGCTCGGAAATACGCGCGATATCACCAACGTTATTATGTAAAGCGCTGACAAGTTTTTCGTCCGAAAACGAAAGCCCGCTTGCCGACGTACGCACGAGATAATCGCTGATCTGTTCGCCAAGTTTTGCAATGTTTTCATTGCTTTCGTACACCCTTTCAATGGCCTCCATATCGCGATCGATAAATCCGCCAAACGCCGTTTTTAAACTTTCCATAGACATATCCGCCATTCGGAAGGTTTCCTTTTTTAATTGACCAAGCGCAACTGACGGCGTCGCCAAGAAACGCTTGTCCATATATACGAGCTCCCAAGGTTCTTTTTCCGTCTGTTTCTTATCGCGAATGATAAGTTGCGAAGCCTTGACAAGCACTTTTGTAAAGGGCAGGAACAGCAGCGTGCATAATACGTTGAAAAAGGTATGGAACATAGCGATTTGCGTCGTAGGTTCTTTAAACCATTTTACAAACGTAATCTCGTAAAAGTTCGAACCCACCACTTTATCTTGCCATATCAGCAGCATAATCGCAAAAAGCAGCGCGCCTGTAATATTGAATAACAAGTGTATCATACTTGCTCGCCTTGCATTGACGGACGTACCGATAGACGAGATCAGTGCCGTCACGCACGAACCAATGTTAGAACCAAGAATGATAAATAATACCGCGTTGCCGCCACCGCCGATAATCAACCCCTGCGACGCCATTGCGATAATAATCGTCGTTACCGCGCTGGACGATTGCAACAACGCCGTAAAGATAATACCGAACGCCAAAAGCAAAAACGGATTTTTCAGCGAGCTAAGCAGGTCGCGTACAGCCGGCGAATTTTTATAACCGCCCATCGCGTCAGACATAATTTCCAAGCCGAAGAACACAAGCCCCAAGCCCGCAAGCGCCAAACCGATGGATCTGACTTTGTCGTTTTTAGAAAGCATCTCCATCATAACGCCGATAAAGAGCAACGAAATAAAGATCGGCGCAATATCAAAGGAACTAAACGCCGCAAGCTGAGCCGTAATCGTCGTGCCGATATTTGCGCCCATAATAACCGTCGCCGCTTGATACAAAGTCATAATTCCCGCGTTTACGAAACCGACGACCATAACCGTAGTTACGCCCGAACTTTGCACAACCGCCGTGGATACCGCGCCCATGCCAACTCCGATCAATTTTTTATCCGAGGTTTTGTTAAAAAGCTTTTTCAGACTGTTGCCAAACAACTTTTCCATATTGTCGCTTAAAAACTTAAAACCGACAAGAAAAGCGCCGCACGCCGCAAGCATCATAATTACGTTGATTACGTGTTCGTTCATTCTTTCACCCCTACGTATCGTTTTGCAAAAATCTTCCGCAATATTATCAACACTTTGATTATATAACAAATTGCAAAAAAAGTCATCTGATCAGAGCGGAAAATTGTCAAAAAAATAATTATTTTGTCAAAAAAATGAAAAAATCTGTTTTTTGCGTAGAAAAAGTTTTATTTAAAGGGCAAAAAAACGCCGCAACTCTTTACAAGCACGGGATTTCGTGATATAATATTTTTCAATAAGGCGCGCCGAAGAACTCTGCGCGCAACATAAGGAGCGACTATGATACATAGCATTGAAAACGAAATTTTGAAGATCGCTGTCGATACCAAAGGCGCGCAACTGATGTCCGTTTTTTCCAAAAAAACGGGCGTGGAATACGTTTGGCAGGGCGATCCCCAATACTGGACGGGCAGAGCGTACAATCTTTTCCCCTTTATCGGCAGAATGTATGAGGGCGTGTTCACCTATGACGGCAAGACCTACCCTTCCCGCGCGCACGGTTTGGCGAGATATTACGAGTTTGTTTTAGAAGAACAAACGGAGAATTCGCTGACGTTTTTGTTTACGGATAACGCGGAAACGAAAAAGGAATACCCGTTCTCGTTCGAATTCCGCGTTTGCTTTATCTTGAACGGAAACGCGCTGACGACGAAATACACCGCTACGAATAAAGATACGCGCGAAATGCTGTGCGCTTTTGGCGGACACCCTGGAATCAATATTCCGTTCGGCAAGGGCACATTTGAAGAATATTATTTGGATTTTGGAAAAAAGACGGACGTGCGCAGACAGCTGCTTGGCGAAGGGGATCTGTTTATGGCGGATAAAACCGTAGCGTACGAACTTGTGGACGGCACGAAATTGCCCTTGCGGCACGAACTTTTCGATCACGACGCGATCATTTTAGAAAATTCGTCGGGAGAAGTTACGGTGCGTTGCGACAAGGAAAGCCGCTACGTAACCATGAAATACGACGAATACCCCTTTATCGGGTTTTGGCACGCCTGCAAGACGGACGCCCCCTACGTTTGTTTAGAACCGTGGAGCGCATTGCCCGCAATCGACGGCAAAATCGTAGAGTTGGAAACCAAACCGCACATGATTAAAATCGCCCCTACCGCAACGGCGAGCAAGTCGTTTACCTTGGAATTTCACGAATAATACATACACAGTTTTGCAAGCGAAAAGCCCTGCCGCTACGGCAGGGCTTTTTTAGGCGCGCACGCGCGCATACAAACCTATATTAAAAATATCTATCCCCAACAATCACGGGCGTAGCTTTGTCCTTGTTGATAACCAAATAGCAATAACTGCCCCCTTTGCCAACGGGGTATCTCAGCGAACCGGGATTGATCAAGGTTACACCGTCAATCTCGTCGATCATTGCAATATGGGTATGCCCGTACAACGCAATATCACAACCACGCCGTTTGGCTTCCGCCGCAAGCTTTTCCCTGCCGACTTTTACGCCGTACTTGTGCCCGTGCGTATAGAAAATTTTACACTGTTCAATCTCCAACTCCCCTTCTTGGGGTAAATGCGTAAAAAAATCGCAATTTCCGCCCACAACATAGACTTTATCAGGATAAAGACTGCGCGTTTCGCGCATGTCCCCCGCTCCGTCGCCAAGGTGAATCACGTAATCGTTTTCGGCAATGCGCGGCAATAAATCGGCTACGGCGTTCAAATTTCCGTGCGTATCTGAAAGAATAATCAGCTTTTTCATTGCGTTTCTTCCGCTTGCCAAAGTTTTAACATGGCTTGCAAACCGCGAAAACGATGAGAAACTGCGTTCTTTTCTTCGGCAGTTGCCAACCCGAAAGACTTTTTGAGATCGTCGCTTTCAAAAATACAATCGTAGCCAAACCCGCCGTCGCCCTGCTCTTCATGCAGCACTTTACCGTACGTTCTGCCTTCGGCGAGCAACTCTTTTCCGTCGGGATAAACGAGCGCGATCGCGCTGATAAAGTACGCCGTACGGTCGATAACGTTTTCCATATTTTTTAACAGAAGATCGCGGTTCGCCTTATCCGAGCCGTGCTCGCCCGCATATCGCGCACTGTAAATCCCTGGCGCGCCGCCAAGCGCGTCTACGCAAATCCCGCTGTCGTCTGCAAGCGCGATACACCCCAAAGCCTTTGCCGCGGCGCGCGCTTTAATAAGCGCATTTTCCGCAAAAGTCGTTCCCGTTTCTTCCACTTCGTCCAAAAACCCCATTTGCTTTTGCGAAACTACGTCAAAATCGGTAAAAATCTCCGCTATTTCACGAAGTTTATGGGCATTCCCCGTTGCAACGACCAACCGTTTTTTCGTCTTTTGTTCTTCCGATATTTGCATATCTGTCCCCTATTTTGTTAAATTTACCCATTCATTATAGCATATTCTCCGCAAAATGGAAAGCCTTTCGCGGAGAATTTTTTTATTTTTACTACACACGTCTTCTGCGCACACGGAAACTATTGAGCACCGCAAGGAGCATAACGCCCACGTCCGCGAATACCGCCAACCAAAGGGGCAAAATCCCGACCGCGCCAAGCGCCATAAATCCAACTTTCATGGCAATTGAAAATACGATATTTTGCAAAACGATACGACGAGTTTTTCGCGCGATACGCATGGATTTTGCAAGAGCGGTCAACTCGTCGGAAATCAACACCAAATCCGACGCTTCGATCGCTGCCGCGCTGCCAAGTTTCCCCATCGACACCGCACAATCCGCCGTCATCATAACGGGCGCGTCGTTGATTCCGTCGCCCACGTACAGCAACGTGCCGTCCTTTTTCAATTCCGCCGCTTTTTGCAATTTCTCATCCGGCAATAATCCCGCATGCACTTCGTCAATGCCAACTTCCTTTGCAATCGTTTGCGCGCGATACGCGTTGTCGCCCGTCAGCATAACCGTACGGTTAATCCCTTGTTTTTTTAACTCCACAAGCGCCGTTTTCGTTTCACTGCGAAGCTTGTCGCCGATCTCGATCGAACCAATATATTGTCCGCCTTTTGCCACGTGCACCAACGTATAAACGCCGTCCGTTTTTTCAACGGCTATGCCGTGTGATTGTAGCAACGCTTCATTCCCAACCAAAACGATTTCACCGTCAAGGCTTGCGGACATACCTTGTCCGGAATGCTCCGTTACGTCCTGCACGGCGTAAGGCGCGGAATAGCCCGCAAACGCCCTTGCGATCGGATGAACCGAGTTCTTTTCCACCGACGACACCAAAGTTAAAAGCTCCGTTTCGCTTAGTTTTGAATCCTGCGCTAAACGCACGCCGCAAACGGTGAAATTGCCTTCCGTCAGCGTACCCGTTTTATCAAAAACCGCAATGCGTACGTTAGCAAGCACGTCAAGATAGGTTGCCCCCTTAACCAATATACCGTTTTTCGCGCACGTGCCGATCCCCGAAAAATAGGTAAGCGGCACGGAAATAACAAGCGCGCAAGGACACGAGATAACCAAAAACGTCAACGCAGAATTGATCCACTTACCCACGTCTTTAAAATACAAGCGATCATCCGCTATTAAACCGTGGCACAACGGCGCGCATACCGCAAAAAGCACCGCTAAAATACATACCACAGGGGTATAAATCCGAGCAAATTTTGCAATAAATTTTTCGGGCGCGGCTTTGCCCGACGACGCGTTTCCCACAAGGTCTAAAATACGAGCAACCGCGCTATCTTTATAGGGACGAATAATTTTCATTTCGTACACGCCCCCTGCGTTTATGCTCCCCGACAGAATTTCTTCACCCTTTTTGCAGATACGCAAATCGGCTTCTCCCGTCAACGATTTCACGTCTAATTCCGCAGTTTCACTAAGCAGAACACCGTCCGCGGGCACGCGTTCGCCCGCCTTGACAAGCACGACGTCGTTTACGGATAATTCTTCGGGTGGTACTTGGTGCTGTTCCCCGTTTTCAATACGCGTCGCCCACTCGCTTTTCAACGCCATAAGATCGGCGACCGAACGTCGGGAATATCCAACCGCAATCGATTGCAGTAATTCGCCGAGCTGATACAAAAGCATAACGAGCACGCCTTCGCCGAACTCGCCAAGCACAATCGCGCCCACCGACGCAAGCGTCATCAAGAAATTTTCGTCAAAAATTCTGCCTTTAGCAAGATTTTTTACCGTAGATAACAACACGGGATAGCCCACCGTCAGATACGCTGCGCCATATAAAACATAGCAAAAGACTTGGGCAATCCTGCCGTTTGCAAAATATTCAATCAGCGTTCCGCCGATAAATAACGCCGCCGCCAGCAAAATACAAAACCATTCTTTTTTATGGGCGTTTTTACCGTTCGTCGCAGACACGCCCCCGTCCAAAACGCGCACTTCTTCAAATTTGTTGGCTTTGTCGATCACCTTTTTTAGAGCCGTTTCGTTGTCGTAGGAAAGCGCGATCGTCTGCGTGATATAATCTACCTTGACGTCCGCCACGCCTTTGATCTTTTGCAGGTCGCTCTGCAAGGCTTCGGCGCAAACGGGACAATCGAGATTTTCTATTCGTAAAACCGTCTGCATCATAGACTTTTACTCCTTTGCGCAGGTCAGATGATCGATCCCCATGCGCACGATTTTATGAATATGCTCGTCCGCGATTGAATATTCCACGTTTTTACCATAGCGTTTCGCTTTGACAATATTGTTATCGCGCAAAATGCGGAGATGATGGCTGACGCCGCTGACCGTGCTGTCAGTTACTTCCGCCAAGTGATACACGCACATTTCACCCTGCAACAAAGCGTGCACGATTTTCATACGCGTCGTATCCGCCAAAACGCGAAATACCGCGCAAATCTTTTCCACATCCGCCTTGTTTAATACGTTTTCTTTGGCGCGTTGCACCGCCGCTTCGTGTTCCTTTTGATGATCACAATACATATTTAGCATTTTTCTTTTCTCCTTTGTCCCTTTATTCTTTTAAACGATCCCTGCTCGTCTTATAATTTCCTTAGCCTTTTAATTACACCTGTCCGTCGTGTGCTTCTCTTGTAATTTCATTGACTTGTACTTCTCTTGACTTGTACTTTCCTTGATTTACACTTCCCTTGACTTGTACTTTCCTTGATTTACACTTCCCTTGACTTGTACTTTCCTTGGCTTGTACTTCTCTTGACTTGTACTTTCCTTGGCTTGCACTTCCCTTGACTTGCCCTTCCTTTGGCTTGCACTTTCCTTGATTTGTACTCATATCATTTGAACATTTGAACAATTGTTCAAATGTTCAAATGTATTTTAGCATAATGGGAATGGGGTTGTCAATCATTTTGAGATAGATTGTGTAACGCTATATCTTTAGGGTATTCTTGGGGAGCTTTATAAAAAAAGAAATGAGCCTGATATAATCAAGCTCATTCCGTATAAAATTATGAAATCGTTTTACAAAAATGGATACGTGTTGTATATATTAATCCAGCAAATTTTCTCTGCAAACTTCGCAATTTTCTGTTCCATCGCAAAACTTAACCGAATATACAACGTGAGAATTTTGATAATACGTAATGTGATAAGTGTTTCTCTTTAGGATTTTAATTCGTCATCCATTAAAATAACTTTTTTCAACTTTTTTTGTTTTCTAACAATAATACATTGATTGTCATAAGTAATGGTCGAATTACACTTTAGGCATCGATATATGTATGAAGTCTTCTTAATTTGACTCATCCCCAATGTTGTTTGAAATGGAATAATTTGATTGGAGTAATTCAAATCACCTTTTTGGGAAATATTTGTCACTGCCTCTTTTTTTAGTTTAGCTCCACATTTATGGCAATAAGCTCTCCTAAACATCATCCTTACAGGTATATTTATCTTACGCCCAGTCCAACCCATTTCATTCACCTCAAAACCAAGAGTCCCATAATTTCCCAAAATCAATAGATATCGAAAATCCCAAAATCCCTGCAAGCTTCGCAATTTTCTGTTCCGTCACAAAGTTCAACCAAATATATAACGTGAGAATTTTTATAATACGTAATGTGATAAAAAGCACTACATTATATGAAACTCTTTTTTCGTTTCAATAATCCACTCTTCCCCACGCAATCCAATAATCATTATATTTGAGCGTTGATGATATGTCACATCATAATCAATATATTCATCAAAGAACGCCACCATTTTTGGCAACAATTTCTGCGCAAAATACTCTTTTTGTTCATCAGAAAACCTTTTCTTTTCTATTCGTTGAATACTTAAACGTGAATACACTTCCCTAATGATTGTATGCGCATGCTTACGCCTTTTTTGCACGTTTAGAACAGCTAAAACCATAATTTCACCTTTATCTTTTGGAAAAAAATAAAGACTATTATCTCGCTGATTTCTATAGAACTGAAAGCGTCCAAACGAAACTTCCACATCTCTTTCGCCAAAAGTATCTTTTATACTTTTTTTCGAACAACAATAAGTTTCGTTGTTATTTAGTGCCAATGAACAATGGATTTTCATGCTCATCCCCCTCTATTATTCTTTTCAACAAAAGCAACAACCAAAAAAGTCTCATATGAGGTCCTCCTCGTTGCTTTTTTGTATTTCTTTTCCCTCTTTTCTTTAATTCTGCTATAATCCTTTGAGCTCTACGTGTATCACCATTTCTTTTAGCTTGTTCTAATTCAACAGCTAATTCCTCATCTGTCCAAATCCTTAATCGTTTCAGTTGCTTGCCTATCATACTGGTCGTATGTCACATTATACACAAAATTACCCGTCGTTAATTCTTGCAAATCACCCGATGCATTTGATTTATAAGAGAACGTAG
>JAZSJN010000193.1:0-5411 GCA_045534315.1 Candidatus Scatosoma sp. | reverse complement strand
GGCGGCGGATTGTTTCGTGCTTGCCGAGCCTGCTGCGACGGCGCAGAGCCGAAATGGATTTTCTATCGTAGGGGATTTGCAATCGTTGTACAGTGGTGAAAACGGCTATCCGCAAGCGGCGTTGCTTGCAAAAACCGAGTTGGTGGAAACGTGCGGGGCATGGTTGGATGATTTTACAGAAAAGGTGAGCGAATCGGCAACGTGGCTTACGTCGGCGAGCGGCGCTGAAATTGTGGCGACGGTGAACGCGCACATGGACGATAGCGGTATGACGACGAGTTTGAAAGCGCCCTTGTTAACGGCGGACGTTTTGGGACGTTGCGGCGTGCGGTTTGAATATGCGGCGGATATACAAGACGAAGCGCAGGCTTTTTTAAGTGATTTGATCACGGTCAACGCGCAGGCGACGAAGTTACCAAACGCGGCGTTTTATTGGGCGGGTACGCAGGACGTGGATGAAAGCGTTCCGTCGAGAGAAATTACGGTGTATATGCCGGACGGAGCGCCGGCTTTGGCGTTGGCGGGGCTGATGCATGCGGATCAAGCGGATGACGGGATGACGTATAAAGTCGTGGATGCGGCGCTGATCGCGTCGAAAACGACGTATGCCGACACAACGAAAAACGCCGATCTTTGCGTAATGCCGATCAATGCTGCGGCAAAACTCCACGGCGAAAGCGGTAAATATACGATGATCGGGGTGGTCACGCACGGGAATTTGTATATGATTGCAAAATAAGAATAAAAAGGGGTTATTCCATTGAAAAAATTGCTACTGAAAAATTGCATAAACGCGTTGATTGCGGTGGCGTTTCTGTTGGGCGCGTGGGTAATCGCTTGGGCGGTGATTGGGAATGAATTGCTCGTTCCCGCGCCGTGGAAATGCTTTGGCGTGCTGGGACGGCTTTGCCGAACGAAAGGATTTTGGACGGCGTTTTGGGCTACCTTTTCGCGGACGTTGACGGCGTTTGGGATTTCTTTTGTATTGGCGGCGATATTTGCCCTGCTTGCTTACCTTGCGCCTACGTTTGCGCAGGTTTTCTCGCCGATCGTAACGGCGTTGCGATCAATACCCGTGTTGGCGGTGCTGCTGATTTTATGGCTGATTTTGGGCGCGGAAAGCGCGCCGATCGCGGTGGCGTTTTTGTCGTTGTTTCCGATATTATATACGGCGGTTCTGGCGGCGCTATCGGGTGTGGACGAAGATTTGATCGTGATGAGCCGCGTATATAACGTGCCTTTGAAAAAACGGATATTCTCGCTGTATTTGCCCGCGGCTGCGCCCTACGTTTTAAAGGAATCGGGGGCGGCGCTTGCCTTTTCGTTAAAGCTGGTCGTGTCTGCGGAAGTGGTGGCGCGCACCGCAAAAAGCCTTGGCGGGATGATGTCGGATGCGAAAGCGGACGTTTGGGGCGTGCCTACGCTGTTTGCGTTGGTTGTGGCGACGTTTTTGACGGCGGTGGTTTTAGAAACGGTTATCGCATTGATCGCGCGCACCGTCGAAAGGAGAGTCAAATGAAACTTTGTATTTCAAAATCGTATGGTAAGCAGGTTGTTTTCGACGGCTTGAAGTTGGAGATCAAGCACGGGGAAATCCTGTGCGTGTTGGGGGAATCGGGCGGCGGCAAGACGACGTTGCTCAATATTTTGGCAGGGTTGACGGCGTATGACGGTGAGATTGACGGCGCGCCGAAAAAGGTCGGATATATCTTTCAAGAGCCGCGTCTTTTGCCCAACTTAACGGTGGAAGAAAACTTGCGATACGTGGGCGGTTCGGCGGAAAAAATCGACGAGTTGTTACAAAAAACGGAATTGACGGCGTGTCGGAATAAAAAACCGCGCGCGCTTTCGGGGGGCGAAAAACAACGCGTGGCGATCGCGCGGGCGTTTTTGAGTGGCGGCGACGTTTTGCTGTTGGACGAGCCTTTTTCATCGTTGGACACGCCTTTGAAAATTCGTTTGGCGGGTGTGTTTGCGACGCTGTGGAAATCGGCGCGAAAGACTGCGGTTTTTGTTACGCACGATATAGAAGAAGCGTGTATGTTGGCGCATCGCGTTGTCGTGCTGCGAGATGGAAAAATTGCGCTTGATTTGGATATGGGTGGCGGGGAATTGCCACGTACGTACGGAAAAAATTCCGACTTGAAGGAAAAAATCTTGGCGTCGCTTATCGGCGTGGATAGGGAAAAATGATTTTTGCCATAAAATCGCTTGAAAATATCGATAATCAATGGTATAATAAAGAAAAAAAGTGATCGGGTAATCATATGGAAAACGAAAAAGAGATTTCAAAAGCGACGTTGGCGCGCATGCCGTTGTATCTGCATTTTTTACAGGAAGAAGATTCGAAAGGGGCGCAGTATATCTCGTCCACAGTAATCGCGCAAAATATTTCGGTGTCGTCGGTGTTGGTTCGAAAGGACTTGGCGTTGGTCTCGTCCGAGGCAGGACGGCCGCGCTTGGGGTTTGCGATCTCGCGATTGATTGTGGATATTGAAAAATTTCTCGGTTATGATAATTTGTCCGATGCGGTTATCGTCGGCGCGGGCGGGTTAGGGCGTGCGTTTTTGGGATACGAAGGGTTCAAAAGCAACGGTTTGAATATCGTTGCTGCGTTTGATATTTCCGAAAAGTTGATTGGAACGCGGGTGATGGGCAAGGAGATTTTGCCCCTTTCCGCGCTGAAAGGGTTTGTGGAAGAACACAAAATACGTATCGGGATTATTACTGTTCCTAAAGTGGCGGCGCAAGGGGTTTTAAACCAAATGGTGGACGCGGGGATTCAGGCGATTTGGAACTTTGCGCCCGCTCCGTTGCGCGTGCCGAAAGATATTATCTTAAAAACGGAAGATTTGGCGGCGTCCTTGGCGATGCTCGCGGGGAAGTTGTATAAACGGCACGATTGATTGTGTATTTCGCCGCGTTTTGCGTTTCATTGCGATACGGTAAGCGGGGTTTGGTGATTTTATTATGGATTTAAAGGCGTTTTCGGGCAAAAGAATAGCGGTTGCAATCAGCGGCGGAGCGGACTCCGTCGCCTTATTGCATTATTTAAAAAGCCGCGAAAACGAGTGTGGATATATGCTGCTTGCGGTACATTGTGAGCACGGTATTCGCGGGGCGGAAAGCCTTGCGGATATGCGGTTTGTGCAGGAATATTGCAAAGATCTAGGCGTTGCGTTGACGGTCTTTGCACAGGATTGTCCTGCGCGGGCTACACGCGAAAAAATCAGTTTGGAAACGGCTGCACGGATTTTTCGGCGGGAGTGTTTTTTATCGCTGGTCGATAGCAAACAAGCCGATTATATTGCGACGGCGCATCATCAAAACGACGAGGCGGAAACGGTTTTGTTTCGTATTGCGCGCGGCGCGTCTTTGACGGGCGCGAGCGGGATGAAAGAAGTGGACGGCTGGTTGTTACGCCCTTTCCTTTCGTGGAAAAAGGCGGATATTTTGGAATACGTTGCGACGCACGGTTTGGCGTTTTGTACGGACAGTACCAACGCGGATACCGAATTTACAAGAAATCGTTTGCGCGCGGAAGTATTGCCGACTTTGGAAAGCGCGGTGCGTGGAGCGACGGAAAATCTCGCGCGATTTGCCGAAAAAGCGGCGGAAGACGACGAATTGTTGTATGAATACGCGCGGGAGCTTTTGCAAGTTTTTGACGGCGAAAACGGGCGGGAATATCTTGTACAATTTCACGAAAAAAAGCCCTTGTTTTGTCGGGCGTGCTTGCTTGCGATCAAGGGTTTGGGGGTTGAAAAAGATTATACTTCGGCGCATTTGGACAGCGTATGGGCTTTGCAAAAGTTAGAGCGCGGCGCGCGGATAGATTTGCCCAAAGGGGTTGTGGCGATCAAGGGAGAAAGCGGGATTGTATTTCACGTAAAAAAAGATACTGTTGTATATGAAAAACCCATGCAAAAACCGTTCGCGTTGGATGGATTTGACGGGGGACGCTGCGAAGTGATTCTGTCAAAAACGCCGATTGAAAGCACGGACGGCGCGTGGCGCGTTTTGCGCGTGGACGGGGATAAAATTCCGCCGTCGGCGGTATTCCGCTTCCGTCAAGACGGGGATTTTATTTCGCGGTTTGGCGGCGGCACGAAAACGCTGAAAAAATTTTTTAACGAAGAAAAAACGCCCGTAGAAGAGCGGGAATATCTGCCCTTGATTGCAGAGCCTGACGGGGAAGTATACGCCGTTTGCGGCGTGGAAATTTCCGAGAAAGTAAAGGTGGACGAAAGTACGAAAGCGGTTTTGTATATTGTCGTAAAAAGAAAATAAAACTTGTTTTCAATATAACAGCCCAAACCGTTTGATCGGTTTGGGCTGTTATATTACGACGATGCCGTCTGTCAATTCTTCAAAAGTAACGTCGAAAATGTTTAAAATACGCAAAAGATTGTATAGCGACGGTTCTACTTTGTTGCATTCCCATTCGCTAACCCGCTGCTGCGTGGTATTCATCTTCTTTGCAAATTCCTTTTGACTGATTTTATGAAATTTTCGTAGGCTTTTTAAATTTTCTCCAAATGTTTTCATAGGACAATTTTACACTAAACAGCGTGTTTTTATTTGACATACACTAAAATTAGTGTTAAAATATTTTTATAGAAATTGCAGAAGGAGAGAGCTTTATGTGTAATGGAAATACTGGCATGATTATTGAGTTTCTTGTATTTGGCGGAGGTGGATTGCTTGTATTGCTCGGCTTTATAATAAAAGACCTAATCGCTAAAAAGGAAGCAGAAAGACGAAGAGCCGAAGAAAGGACTCGACAGGATAACAAGCGAAAAAGAATTGAAACTTTAAAAAATAAAATAAAAGAAAGGGAAGGACTTTGCGCTATTATCGAAAGAAAAGCCTTAGATTTGTATGGGGAGATTGAAAAAAGTCCATATAGTGATCACTATGTAGGAATAAAGGTTAAAAAGATTGGAGTAGACATTGGAGTAGACGAGTGGAGATTTAATGAGCATGGATTATCAAATTTAAAGAAAGAGAATGCGGAAGATTTTTGTTTGGCCATCTTGCAACTAATGAGAGAAAAAGTTTGGGAAGAAGATAGTAGCTTGCGTTTGTCTATTTCAGCTTATTTATTTGAAACATACTGCTCGGGATCGTTATCATACAAAGGAAAACCTATTGAGAGAAGTTGGTAACGGTGATTTGTTAAGCTAAACGCAAGGCTTTTGAGAAAAAGCGACGATAAATCTTGTGGTTTTGATAGGCAAAAATAAAACAGCGGTCAATCGATCGCTGTTTTTTTGTATAGTAATACCCCGCGTTAGACGCGGGGTTCAGGAAATGTTACACATATAATTCTTGAGAATAAAAACTCCTTTTGGTATAATAAAATTGAGGTCTGCAAACCCAATAAATAAAAACCAAAAGGAGGACATTCA
>JAZSJN010000064.1:0-8312 GCA_045534315.1 Candidatus Scatosoma sp. | reverse complement strand
CAATACCCTTGTAGAGGGTGGCTGGTAGCATAGGGCTTCGCCCGCATATGAAATACCCCGCGTTTTCACGCGGGGATATTTATTGAGATACGCTCCATGCGGCAGCTATGCTGCCTTAGTCGGTATGACAGGGAGAGGGGCGCTTGCGCTCAGTCGGTATGACAGAAAGGGGGGATGAAAAACTCGGCGGGGCAAAAAGCTCCGCCGAGTTCGTTTTTTGTTTCTGTTTACTGATAATCCGCGCTGATAAGCTTGTATTCCAATTCACCCATATAACTGGAAAGGGGCGCGCAATAATAGAGCATGATATTACGATGGGTGTTCGATTTGCTATCTTGCAACGCGGCGATTTCCGCCCATTGGGGACGACCGGACGAAGTGCCGTCTACACTGATGGACGCTATGGTGTAAGGGATCGTGCGTTTGACGTCGTTTCCGTTCAGCTTATAACTGTATTCCTTTTCTTTGGCTTCGCTAGTAACCGATACGGCGTAATTGTGGGAATAACCAAGGAAAGGATCAAACATCTGGACTTTGGTGTTCGTGCCTGCAGGCATAGCGCGGAAAGCAATAGGGAATTGTTCGTTATCTAAAACGCTGCGTTTGCCGCTGGTTGCGCTGAAAGAGTATTCTTTCTTTTCGGGGATAGTAACCTGTTCGCTGTCGTCGAAAATATTACGTACGCTTACGCAATTGCCGTTTCCGTTATCGTCGTAAGTGGTCGTGATTTCGTAATCGAAGAGCGTATAGCAATCTTTAATCGCCGCGGCCGATTTGGTGTAGTTAGGTGTGTGGCTGGTCATTTTCTTATACGAAGAGATGGGGCGTAAATTGTCCGTGCCGCCAGCCTTGTAGAAGACGACGTTCGTGGTTACGCTGTCCCGCTTTTCTTCGGTCACGCCGTTCAAAGTAAAGACTAGCGTTATATCGAGCGTAGACGTAAATTCGTAAATTTCGTTCGACTGCGATTTAAGATGGGTAGTGTACGTGCCGTCGTAATCGATTTTGTAATTGATGGTGTTGCCATAGGTTGGCGTAAAGGAAACGTCGTAAACAAGAGTTTCATCAATCGATTCGTTGCTGGTATATTCGGTGTCGTAGTTCCAATAATTTTTAAATATGATTTTAGAATCGCCGGAAGTACAAGCACTGAGTGAGAGCGTCGTGCACGCAAGCGTTGCAGCCAAAACGGCAAAAAGTTTCTTTTTCATGGAAAATCTCCGTGTTCAACTTAATATTGCTCTTATTATAGCACATTATTTTAAATTTGTAAAAACAAAATTAAGATTTAATGAAAATTCTTGTGAAAAAAAGATAAAAATTTGCCATAAGTTGTGTTATAATAGAAATAGCCGACAATCAAAAAGACTTGGTCGCGCAAAAAAACGGGGAGGAATTGCCATGAACGCGGTGCTCAAAGCCTATACTCTGTCTGAATGTATGGAAGTGATGGCGCAGTACGCGCTCGCCTACGAACAGCAAGGGGGGCGGAATTTGATTTTCTGCGAAGACCGTTTGACCTTGATTGCGGAACGGGCTCTTTTGCGCGCAACGGGTGGGACGTTTCGCTCCACCGTGTCCACGTTTGCGCGGTTTTTAAAAGCGGAAGGGCGAACGATCAGTAAGCAAGGCTCGGTAATGGCGGTGGGCGAAGTCATGACTCGTCTGCAACGGGAAGGGAAATTGCAATGCTTTACTTCCCTTGTGGGGATTGGCAATAACGCGCGGTGTATTTATGAAACGCTGGCGCAGTTTTCCGCGTCGGAAATCACGCCCGAAACCTTGCGGGAAAGCTTGGAACAATTGCCCGACGATATGCTTAGAAAAAAGGTCGCCGATTTGGCTTTGATTTACGAAGGTTATACGGCGTTTTTGAAAGAAAACGCATTTTTGGACGAAAGCAAATATTTGTCTTTGCTCCCCAAACGGATTCGCGAAGAAGGGGCTTTGAAAGGGTATAACGTATTCTTTTTAGGGTATGGTTCGTTTACCGCGCAGGCGCGCGAAACGGTACGCGCGGCGTTGGAAACAGCGGAGAACGTAATCGGAGTATTTTGCGCAGGCGAAGAAGATTTGTACGCAAACAAGGGCGCGGACGCTTTTGAAAGGGTATGTCGCGAGTACGGAAACGTACAGGTGCGTGATCTGGGTACGCCGCTTGACGGTGATGCCGAAAAACTCAGAAAAGGATTGTTTAATCCCGTGCGGGCAAAGATCAAGACGGAAACGGATAAAATTGAAATCTTCGAAGGGGAAGATAAAAACGCGGAAACGGAATTTGTCGCCATGAAAATTAGGCGGTTTATGCAGGAAAACGCGGGGGTGCGGTATCGGGATATTGCCATTTTGCTGCCCACGGTGGACGGGTACGCGTTGCCGCTGAAAAAGGCGCTTAGCGAATACGGTATTCCCTATTTTATCGACGAGAAACGCTCGTTAAAAAACCATCCGCTTTCTCGTTTTATCGTGGATTGTTTTCGCGTGGTGCGGGAGCGGTTTTCGTCGTCAGCCGTGCAGTCGCTTACGGGGAATTTATTCTTCGGGGAAAGCGACGAATACAGAAATTATCTGTTGAAATTTGCAAATTACCGCGGGGGCGCAAAACGGGAGATCAAGACGGGCGACGCGGTGCAGTCGTTTGATAAAGAAAAGTTGGAAGGCGGCAGGGCGCGCTTGCTTGCCGCAACGAAAAATATCCCTGCAAAAGGCAAGGGTGGGACGTATTGCAACGCGGTTTGGAAACTGTTGGATGATTTCAGCGGATACGCGCGGTTGGAACAGTTTGAAAAGCAAGTAGATGACGTGGCGCAAAAGGGGTATTTGGCGCAAATACGTCGGGCGCTTGAAAGCGTGCTCGCCGAAGCGGAGTTGTTGACCAAGGACAAGGAAATGACGGTCGCGGAGTTTGAAGCGGTGTTAAAGGATGGCTTGGATGCAACGGAGCTTTCGCTTATTCCCTTAAAAGCGGATGCGGTTTTTGTCGGGGGGATTACCGACAGTCGTATTGAAAAGGTGCGCGTGCTGTTTGCGATGGGTATGACGGACGAAGTGCCCCGTTACGGGAGCGACACGGCGATTATTTCCGATAAGGAAATTAAACGCTTGACGGAAGTGCAGGCGGCATTAGAGCCGACGGTCGCCGACGTTAATTTGCGCACGCGCGAATGTGTGTGTATGAATCTTTGCACGTTCTCGGATAAGCTGTATCTGACCTATCCGTTGGCGGCAGACGGCAGCGATCCGTCACTGAGCGAGATTTTTCGCTACGTACGCAGCACTTTTTGCGCGATCGGCGGCGGGGGGATTTCGCCGACGAAAAAACTTGCGCCGTCTGATTTTCGCTATCGTTGCAGCGCGTTGGCACCCGCATTCCGTCAATGGCTGATCGAGCGGAATGAGTTTGAGCTTTGTCGTAGAGATACGCGAAAAGAATACGCGTCCTTGCACGAGGCGTTGGACAAGCTGGGCGTGCAAGCAGACGAGGATTATTTACAGAAACGTGCGGGACATGTCGCGGTGAAACGGGGAGAAGAGCTGTTTTTCCGTGACGGAAAAATTTCGCCTACGTCCTTGGAAGGGTATTTTGCCTGCCCGTTCCGACATTTTGCAGAGCGTGGTCTACACCTGAAAGAGCGCGAAGAGGCGGCGGTTTTGGCTGTGGATACGGGGAATTTTATCCATGAGATTTTGGAAAAGACGACGGTAAAAGCGGCGGAAATTGAAACGGCGGACGAGATGCGCGTTTACGCTACGGAAGTCGCAAACGAGTTGCTTAAAGGCTCGTTGTATGCGCTGCAACAGGACACGGGATCGGGGCTTTACTTTTCGGAAAAGTTGGTAAAAGAAGGCGTGGACGTGGCGGTGGCGGCGTACGAGCAGATTAAAAATTCTGCGTTTGTCGTAGAACAAACGGAAACGAAAGTGGACGGCAAGGATTTTTACGGGCGCGTGGACAGGGTGGACGGCACGGATAACTACGTGCGTATTATCGATTATAAAACCGGGCATATCGACGACAGCGCAGGGGCGTATTATACGGGTAGAAAATTGCAAATGCAGCTATACATGTCTGATTTAAAGGGGGATCGTATCCCCGCAGGCGTGTTCTATTTTCCTGCATCGATCGAGTATGCAAGCGAAGACGAAGGGCGTTTCCGCATGAAGGGTTTTTTGAACGGGGATCGGGACGCGTTGCTTTGCGGCGACGTGCATTTGACCGAAGAGAAGAAGAGCGAATATTTTTCGGCGTCGCTTAAAAATAGCCCGATGGCGACCAAGGTCATGGACGAACAGACTTTCCGTGATTTTTTAGATTATTCGGTAATGGTTGCGCGCCGCGGCGGGCAGGAATTGAAAGACGGTTATATTGCGCCTACGCCCTACGAAGACGAGTGTAAATTCTGCAAATACGGTGGAATGTGCGGGTTTGATTGCGACGTCCGTAAGCCGAGAAAAGAAAGTAAGATCGATCCGAAGACGATTGCGGCGATTGCGAAAGATGAAAGGGAGGGAAACGATCGTGAGTGATAAGTTTACGAAAGAACAGCAAGCCGCGCTGGACGCTGACGGCAGAGTGATCGTTTCCGCATCCGCAGGCAGCGGTAAAACGACGGTGATGATCGAAAAAATCATTCGGTTGATACAAGCGGGCGACTTGCGTGTGGACGAGCTGTTGGCGGTGACCTTTACTAAAAAGGCGGCGGCGCAAATGAAAGAAAAATTGGCGGAAGCGTTAATTTCGGCTTTAAATAGCGACGGTATAGATGAAGAGCGGCGTAAGACGTTAAAAGAACAGCTGGCAGAAGTGCCGAACGCCGATATTTCTACGATCCATTCCTTTTGCGCGAAACTGATCCGTACCCATTTCTTTGCAGCGAACGTGGAAAATACTTTCCGTGTAATCGGGGGGGATGACGCGGAAGGGGTGGCGCTTAAAAACGAAGCGTTGGACGAGTTGCTAAACGAAGGGTATGAGAGCAAGGACGAACAGTTTGCGCAACTTTTGGCGTTGTATTGGCGAAAAAAGAGCGATAATACCCTGCGAAAGATCATTACGGAAACGTATGAAAAACTTCGCAATCGCGCCGATTACAGGGAATATTTGTCGGCGATAAAAGGGTATGACGAGCAGAAATTTGACGACGTTTGCGCGGATTTGTACGCGCTTTTCACGCAGAAATGCCGTTATTATTTGGACGGATTAGAGACGGAACGTATCTTTTTTGGGGATGGGCAATCGGCTCAGCAAAAATTGCTGGACGAGTTGACGGCTTGGGTGAAAGAGATGCTTGCCGCTCCTGATTATTTTGCTTTGGCAAAGGTGGAAAAGCCTAAATTTACCGCCAACCGAAAAACGAAAAGCATGAGCGCGGAATGTCTTATGCACGTCGAAAGGTTGTCTTTTTTGAAAGATCGCTTAGTCAAGGCTTTTGAAAGCGAGTTTGAAAAGTTGCTCTCGCGTGAAGAAGAATTGGCGGCGTTTATTCGTTCGGGGGAAACGGCGCAGGCGGTGGCTGTCTATCTTTTGAAATTCGACGAGAAGTACGAAGAGTTGAAAAAAGAGCGGGGCGTTTTGGATTATAACGATCTGGAACACAAGGCGTTGGCTTTGTTAAAAGACGAAACGGTGGCGGCGGAAGTGCGCGAAAAATACAAGCGCGTGTTTGTGACGAGTATCAGGACGTCAACCCCGTGCAGGAAGAGATTATTTCGCGGATCAGCGGCGAAAATTTGTTTTTGGTGGGGGACGTGAAACAATCCATCTACGGTTTCCGCGGCAGTAAATCTCGCTTTTTTGTGGAAAAACAGCGCGCTTTTGAAAACGGGGCTGGGCAAAGTTTAAAAATGACCAGAAATTTCCGCAGCAGCGACAAGGTTTTAGACGCGGTCAACGCGCAGTTTTCGCTTGCTATGACGCCGCAGGTATGCGACGTGGATTACGCGCGGGATTCGTTTATGGAGAGGGGCGGTTTATACCCGCTTGGCGACGGGCGCGTGCAGGTGCACTTTTTCGGCAAGGAAGAAAAGGAAACGGCGGCGGCGCGCGGCGTGTATTCCGTACGCGATCGCGCGGAAAAAAATACGATCGAGCCAACGAGCGTGGCAAAAATGATTCGGCAGATTATCGACGACGAGCGGCGATTGACGATCTATGACGTTAAAAGGCAGGCGTATCGCCCCGTAGAATATTCAGATATTGCCATTTTGTCCCGCAAAAAAAGGGGGCAGATCGCCAAGACGGTGGCGGCGCTTGCAGCGGAAGATATTCCCGTTACCACGGCAACGGCGGTGAATATTTGCGAATATGCCGAAGTAAAAACGTTGATCGATATTCTTTCGTTGATCGATAATGCCGAGCAGGACGTGCCCCTTTGCAGTGCGCTGCTTTCCGCGATGGGCGGGTTGACAGCGGATGAGCTGACCGAGATTCGTTTGGCTTATAAGAACGAAATATTTTTCCGCAGAGCGTGTTTACAATACGCCACGGAACAAACCGACCGTATTGCGGGCAAATTAAAAAAATTCTACACGTATTTCGAGAGCTTACGTACCCGTGCGTATATTCTTTCCGCGGGGGAAATTTTGACGCTCTTGATCAGCGAAACGGGAATGGAGCGGGATCTTTTAAGCCGTGAAAACGGTACGTCTTGCATGCGGCGGGTGCATCGTTTTATCGAAGAAACGTCCACGGAAGAATCCCTTTCTGTGCATGATTTTTTGGATCGGTTACGTGATCTGGATTACGAGATTGAGTTTTGCGAAGGGGGAGGCGACGATTCGGTAAAGGTGCTGACCATGCACTCGTCCAAGGGGCTGGAATACCCCGTCGTGATTTTGGATAATCTCAGCGCGGATTTTCGCGGCGGCGACCATGAAGAAGTGTACGTCGAAGAAAAGTACGGGCTTGCGCCCCGTGCTTTTGACGAGCAGAAAATGGTAAAAAGTACGACTCGTTTGCGTAGGTTGCACGAAGTAAAGGAAACGGAAAGTTCGGTTTTGGATGAGCTGAATTTGTACTACGTGGCACTCACGCGGGCAAAGTACGCGTTGCACATGTTATTTGAAAAGCAGACGTCGATGTCGGACGTGAAATATGCCCGCTCTTTTGCCGAATTTACCGATTTTTCCGTTTGGAAAGAGTATTTTGCGGCGGACGAGATTTTTGACGTGCCAAAACTTGAACGGCAAGCATTGGAATATCATCCCGACCAGACGTTGGTGCGTTCGATTATGGACGCTTATCAATGGCAGTATGCGTATGCGGGATGTGAAAATTTGCCTGTGAAGAGTTCTGCAACGCAATTGATAACGGGCGGTGTGGAAAACGGCGCGTTTGCTGAAGGGCACGGCATCGGTTTTGGTAAGGTGATCGTGTCGGACGAAGAATTCGAGCGTATCGACGGCGCAGACGACGAAATGGGCGCAGACGTATCCGATATGAACGGGCTTTCGACGCGTTCTTCGCGCGAAAAGGCGCAGGCGGAAGGGGTGGCGTACCACGCGTTTTTGGAGCGGTTTGATTTTGGATTGCTTTGGGGCAAGCAGGGCGAGCCGATCTCAAAAGAGTGCCTAACGTGTCTGATTGAAGAGCGTTTGTCTGCGTTTGCGAGAGAAGATGAAAAGGCGTGCGCGTTGTTGGATAAGGTGCAGTTGACGGAAATTTTGTCAAATTCTGTGTTTTATCAATTGCGGGGCATGCGTCTATATAAAGAACAACAATTTTTGGCGACGTTGCCGATTAAAGATACCTACGCAAAGCGATTGGGCGCGGAGTCAGGCTTGTCGGAACGGGCGGCAAGCGAAGAGATGATTTTTCAAGGCGCAATCGATTTATTGGCGGTGGACGAAACGGACGGACGGGTGCGAATTGTCGATTATAAATATTCGGCGCATAACGGAGAGTATTTGCGGAAACGGTATCGGTTACAATTGGAGTTGTACCGCCTTGCAACGGCGAAAATTTTAAAAATCGACCCGTCGAAAATCGAGTGCGCGATCGTGAATATTCGCCGCGGCTTTCAGGTGGATATAGATTGAAATTTGGGTTGATCGCGACACGGTATAGGGGTAATTGCGACAAAAGGGTGCAAAATTCGGCAAAATAGTAAAAAAAGAACACCTTTAGTAAGGGCATAGTTTATATGTTTTTACCGGAGGTGTTTTTATGTGGTTTTCAGAAATAATCAATCGGTTGGATCAGCTAACGGACGGCAATGGGATATTGTGCGTTGTTGCGTTGGTTTGCGGTGTGTTGTTACTTGTCGCGCTGCTGGTGGCGTGTCTTTGTAAAAGCCAATCGCTGTATGCGGGTA
>JAZSJN010000104.1:0-8785 GCA_045534315.1 Candidatus Scatosoma sp. | reverse complement strand
GGCTTCAAGTCCCGTCGCCTCAACCAAAATAGGGCATTTATGCAAAAAAGTATGCATAAATGCCCTATTTTTTGAATTTCTGCATAAATATGCTATGCAAATTTGCGTTTTATGGGTGGTTTGGCGAACGATTTGGCGAATAAAATCATTGCCAATCGTTTAATTTTCTGCCCTCGCGCAAAAGGTATTCGTCGGACAAGTCGCGGTAAGCATTTGTTAACGCTCCTGCGGAGTGTCCTACAAATTCATCTCTTGCTGGTTGCGCAACGCCGTATTCGTCGCAACGCGTGTAAAACGTTGTACGCAAATCATATAATTTATGATTGGGTAATGCGGCGGAGATGCGTCTGCGAAGAAGTTGTGGCGTTGGTAGTTCGGGTATACCATCTTGAATAAAAGGACGCAAGCGGTCGATAATAGGAATCTTTTTGTATTCCACTTTTCCGTTTTTGCGTTTAGAGTTGATTGCTACGATAAAGTCACCGTCTATTTTGGCTGTAGAAAGCTCGTTAGGGCGTAATCCTGTAAATAATGCAATAGCGCTTGCAATACGGAAAGTGGGCTCGTTTAAACGCGTAAAAAGAAGAGTCTCTTCTTCTTTAGATAATGCGCTTCCGCTTTCGTATACGTGTTTCTTGCGTTGTACGATGTCGAGAGGGGATTTTTGAATAATTCCGTAAGCGATAGCTCCTTTAAAAATAATCGATAATAACGAATAGATTTCGTCAGCGGTTTTGCCCTTTCCGTCGGCTTGAATGGTTTCTATCAGTGATTGGCATTTATCGGGGGTAATCTGATTGATGGGCACATTTCCAAAGCAAGGGAAGATATAGTTGTTGATACGGTTTAAAAGACAATGTAGGCTCATATAACGAGAGTTGCGACAAGGAAAGCGCCAGTACGAAGGTGTACGCGGCGCATTTTGTGCTACAGAAATGTCCGAAAATCCTTAAAGAGAATCTCGAAAAAAAGAAAACGGTGGTATTTCGCAAGCGGGTCAGCGCGAAAACCACCGTTTTTTTCGGTCTTTAAGTCGGTAAATCTAGTAGATAAAAGCGACGACACCTTGACCGCGCGCCGCAGGCGCGCGCTCGTATAGTCAAGGTGTCGTTTAATGCTCTTTTCATATAATATAGGTAATTGATTGCAAATATCTTGCTAGGCGTTGTCGTTATTGTCGGTTTCCGTTTCATCTATCGGTAAAGATTTCTTAGAGGGCGTTTTTATCATCTTATTTGCTTTGCGATACTGATTGGGGGTCATAGAAAAACGCTTCTTAAATTGTGTGTTAAACTGTGAAAGATTTGCATAACCGATCGTCGTACAAACGTCAGTTATTTTCATATCCGTATGTTTTAACAAATTTCGGGCATAACGGAATTTCCACTCAATTAAATACTCGTTGGGCGTCGTATTAAGATAGGTGCGGAAGAGCCGCGTTAAATGCGCGTTGGAATAATTAAGCGCGCGGCACAAATCCGGAACGGAATAGGTTAAAAATTCCGGCTGTAAGGTAATAGAAGAGAGTTGAGTAAGCCAAGGTGGATCGTTTTCAAAAATGTCTAACGTTTGCGAAAAAATAAACTGCAAAACCAGTAGCATAGCCGAGCAAAGCAGGTTGTTAAACAGATGGTATTGACTCGATTTCAAAAGGTTTACCTGGTGGATAATACTTTCGATGGAAGCAATTAAGTTTTGTGGAAGGGCAAACGCGCGCGCTCCTTTCAAAATGTTTTTTGAAAAAGACGGGGAAATTCGTTCTAACAAATCCAAGAGATAGGATTCGCGCACCATTAAATTGATATAGCGCAGTTTTTCCGCGCTAGGGGCTTTTTTAAGGGAGTGCACGTCTTGCGTGGTTGCAAAGAAAAGAGTGTTCTTATGATAGATTTCAGTAGTTCCGTTCAAACAATTGATTACACTGCCGTTTGTCAGAATTGTAAATTCCCAATAATCGACGTGTTCGTGCAATTGCGGCCAATCAAAGTTGTTCGTATGATAAGCAAAGGAGATTTTATTGGTAAATTCTCCCATTTCTTTATTGAAATTGATTATAAATTCGCTTTTCTCAATCATAAAAGCCTCCATTTGCCTACGCACTAATTAAAATTGGATGTTTTTTCTAGTATTTGCATTATAAGGCAGAATATACGCTTTTGTCAATATTTTCCAAGGAAAAATATGTATCAATGAGCGAAAAACATATTTTTGTGATAAAAATATAGATAGACTGCTACGTGTCGACGTGTTATAATGGTGCAAATTAGAGGTGTTATAGGAGTGCAACTGCGCGCAAAGGGCGAAAATGCCGTACAGTTGCGGTAAAAAGAGAGCGCTCCGTATATACCGACAAGTACAAGTATAAAAAAGATAATATAAATCATTGCAAGGAGAAAAAGATGAAAACGAACAAATGGAAAAAGGTTTTAGCGGCGGGCTTATGCTTAACGACATTGTTGGGTAGCTCAGCGGGGTTTGTCGGTTGCGGCGGTAGTGGCGGTGGCGTACAAATTGACGAAACCAAAACGCAGATTAAGGTAAAATACAATAACGGTGGATTAGGGCGTGTTTGGTTGGATACCGTTTTGGCGAAATTTGAAGAAGTGTATGCGGAAGTTTCTTTTGAAGAAGGGAAGAAAGGCGTCCAGATTTTGAAAGACTTTGCAAAGAAAAACATAGAGCTTTCGGCAATGAGAAGTTCGGATGCGCAGGTTTTTCTGTTGGAAGATTTGGATATATGGGATTTCGGGGTCAACGGTGCCTTGATGGACGTCACCGATCTTGTGAAAGAAGGGGCAAAAACGAGCTATACGACCAGTGAAGACGCGACGATTGAAAGCAAAATTAGCGCGGCGCATAAAAACGTATATAACGTACCGACGAAATTGCACCCTGAAGGCGGTTATTACGCCGTGCCTTTCTTTGACACGCCGATGAATTTGAATTACAGCGTGGATTTGTTTGAAGAGAGAGGGTTGTATCTGAAAGGGGAAGGCTACTTTGCGGACGAGAACGGTAATCCGACGGACGAAGAGTTTCCTTCTTACGGCGCAACGGCTGACGGGTTTACCGAAGAGGACTTTGGCAACGAAGCAAAAATTATGAGTTTGTTTGTAAACGACGAGGATGAACCTCGTTCGTACGGTCCTAACGGCAGAACGGGCGTTGTGAACGGTGTAGATTATTCGGTGGACGACGGTTTACCTGCAACGTATGCAGATTTTAGAGCGTTGCTTAGACAAATGGAAATCGTAGGCGTCACGCCCTTTGTATGGAACGATTTGGAGCCTGCCTACCTTACGAGTTTACTCAACGGCGTCTGGGCAAACAATATCGGCGTGGATCAGGTAAAAATCAATTTGACGTTTAGCGGTACGGCGAAAAACGTCGTAGATTTGGACGCGGACGGAAAGGTGCAATACAACCAAGACGGTAGTGTAAAAGTAATAGACTCTGTCGATATTACGCTGGATAATATTGAAATGATTCATAGAACGAAAGGGAAGTTAGACGCCTTGGAATTTGCGGATATGATCGTTAGCAAAGACAGCGCGGGCAATAACCGATTTAACGAAAAATCATTGAGCCAAAACCATAAAGACGCGCAAAATATGTTTATCGATTACGAATCGATGGGGCAAGATCAGCCGATGGCATTTTTGATTGACGGCGAATGGTGGCTTCGTGAAGCGTATGACGCGAATTTCACCACGATTGACGAAATGCACTCCAAGAGATATGGTATCTTGCCGTTGCCCAGAGCAACGCGCGCGGAAGTAGGCACGCCCACAACCAACGTGTGCGACCACTATTCGTCTATCTTTATCAATAGCAACTGTCCTGAAAACAAGGTGGAAGCGGCAAAGGAACTGTTCAGTTTCTTGCAAAACGAAAGTTCCTTGCTTACGTTCTCGTATTATACGAATATGATGCGTTCGTTGGAATACGATTTGGACGATGCGAAATTGGCGGAAATCGGATATTTCTCCACCGATCCCAACTATGCGTCTAGCGGCAGAGAATTCGGTTATTTCACAAAGAATATTTACGCGACGCGCGTAGCGGATCCCGACTGCACGCTGACGCCTTGGCAACCTTATGCAGACGTCACGCGTACGAAAGCGACGTTGCTTGCCTACCGTAAATGGGCTTTTAGCGCAAACGTAGGGGGAGAAGTAATTTCCAATCCGCTCATCACCTTGTATTCTTACGATTCGTTGACGCCTACGGAATACTTTGAAGCAATTTGTAAATATTGGAGCAACGCTCTTTAAGGGGACTTAATGGCGCTGCGGCTTATACGTAAAGACGGGTAAACCGCGGCAATATAGGTGATTATATGAAGCAAAAAGGTTCGATAACAACACGTGGAAAAAGCGGAAAAATCTTTTTTTGGGTAATGATGGCATTACCCATTTTGCAATTCGTTATTTTCTATATCGGCGTAAATTTTAACAATGTCGTTTTGGCATTTAAGGACTACGATAAAAATACGGGCGTGTGGGCTTTTCCCAGATGCCAGGCTTTTCACGATATATGGAAAAACCGTAACGAATTGTGGATGTACGTAAAAAATTCCTTGCAATTCTTTTTGGCAAACGCCGTGATCGTAATGCCGCTGACGTTGCTTTTTGCCTATTACATATTCCGTAAATTCTTTTTGGGCGGTTTTTTCAAAATCTTACTGTTTTTGCCTAGCGTAATTTGCAGTATGGTATTGCTTATTTTCTACGAATATTTTGTTGACAGCGTATTCGTGACGTTTATCGGCAAAATCAAAAACGAAAAAGCTCTGCCCATTTTAAGCGGTTTTATACAAGCAGGACAGGAGTGGAAACTGTGGGTTTCCTTAATGATTTTTAGCATTATCGTTGGCTTTTCGGGTAGTATTTTGCTTTATCTTAACGCTATGACGCAAATCTCTGCGTCGGTATTGGAGGCGGCAAAGATTGACGGCGCGGGGGAAATGCGATCTTTCGTTAGCGTGGTAATCCCCGGCGTATGGGGTACGGTGGTTTCCCTGTTGACGGTATCTATGGCGAGTATGTTGACCAATCAGGCGTATCTGTTCAATTTGTTTGGGAATGATGCGCGGCAATTTATTCAAACGATGGGATATTATATGTACGTGACGATTAATCCCGACACGCCCGATTATTTGCAATATCCGTATGTGGCGGCAATTGGTATCGTACTTACTTTGATTATCGCGCCGATTACCATCGCGATAAGAAAAATTCTGGTCACTTTTGGACCTAGTGAAGAATAAGGAGGAGGAAATAATGGGAAACCAAGAAAAAACTTTCTCCAAACGAAAGAAAATTAACGTCAACGTATTCGCAATCGTTTGCTTTACGGTACTTGCGATTTTGTCGCTGATAATGTTGATTATTTTTGGATATTCGCTCCTTAGTACCTTTAAGACGGTACAAGATTTGAACAAGAATCCCTTGGGTTTGCCTAAAAAATGGATGTTTGAAAATTGGTTGCATATGGGGGAATATTTTTATACCTCCAACGCGGCGAATTATAACGACCCCTACGGCTATTTCGATATGTTCCTTTCTTCGCTGTTATACGCGGGAGGAAGTGCGTTTTGTCAAACGCTTTGTACCGCTATCGTTGCGTACTGCACGGCGAAATACAAGGGCTTTTTTAGTAGCCTTGTGTTCAACGTTGTTTTGATTACGCTTGCGTTGCCGATTATCGGCGGTATGACGTCGCTGTTGCAAGTTATGGAATGGATGCGCCTTTATAATGTACAGGACGGCGCGTCGATGTATGGTATGTGGATTATGAAATTCGGGTTTAACTCGATGTATTATTTCATTTTCTACGCGGCGTTTAGCAGCTTGTCTTGGGAATACGCCGAATCGGCGTTTATGGACGGGGCAAACCATTTTTCGGTATTTTTCCGTATTATGTTGCCCTTGATTGGCAGTTTAATCGGCGCGGTATTCCTGTTGCTGTTTATCGGTTATTGGAACGATTTTGAAACCCCGTATATCTTCTTAGAAAAGCCGACGTTGTCCATTGGCTTATATGCAACGTTAAACGGTTGGTCGGTTAATTCTTTGGGGGATAGTATGGCGTTGAATTGGGCACAAAAGAGCATTACGGGTATGATGGTATTTATGCCGATTTTCCTCGTATTTATTATCTTTAGGAATAAAATTATGGGGAATCTTACGGAGGGAGGAATTAAAGCATGACGAGAATAAGAAAAAAACGTTGGATAATAGCGATTACGTCTGCGTTCGTAGCGTGCGTTTTATGCTTGATTGGTGTTTTCTGCGTGCCGAAGGACGTGTCTTCGGCGCACGGCGAAGTTTTTGATTATACAAAATCGGAAAAGGTGGTTCGTTATAAGGATTATCAAAGCGATCCAGCAGATTCCTCGGCGAGAAAAGGTTTGTTGCTTTACGCATACGACAACGGGGCAAGCGTGCCTTTCAAAACGACGTTTACGGGGGAGTTTTCCGCAGAATTGACAGCGGCTGCAAATGCGGAAGGTTCCGTGGAATTAAAGGCGTATTCGCTGTTGTTTCACGATGTCGCAACGGGCGCGGAATTTTCCGTCGTAATTAAAAATAAACCGTCGCAAAAGGATATGAGCGTATCCTATCAGGGGGAACGTGCAGGTATTCATTATCACGAATCGTCGGGCTATCGGATGTTGGGATTGACGGGGGAATACAACGCGGCGGACGAATATACGTTTTTTTCTTCGCAGACGGCGTACGTGACCTTTAATCCCGAATTGATGGAAGTGAAACTCCGTTTGGACGACGGCATTGAAAGAACGGTATGGAATTTTTCTAACCTTTACAACGACGGCAGGAAGTTGGAAAACGATTTGCCTTCCTTCGACGAATATACCGTTTCGGTGGTATTTGACGAGATTAATAAAAATTCCCGTGGGGATATTATGATCTACTCGTTCGGCGGTTGTCATTTCAATACGGTCACGGCGGATTTTCAACCGATTTTGACGGCAAAAATAGTGACAAAAGCGGTATTGAACAACGGGTACGTTCTTCCGAACGCAAGTATCGTCGACCCTATGGAGGGGCCTTTGGACGCAACTGCCGTTACGGTGGAGGTATATGACGAAAACGGGAGCAAGGTAAACGACGGGTATACCTTCACGCCTACGCAGAAGGGTACGTATTACGCGTATTATTCCTACGATAAGGACGGGAAGAAAGCCACGGCGTATTACGCGATTGATACCGTGGAAGAAAGCGCGGTACGGACGGAATATTATTTTGAAAAAGAACTTGAAAAAACGGTGACGGTCGGCAGAAATACCAAGATGTATTTCCCGAAAGCCGTGGTGGAAAGTACGCTGTTTGCCTCGGAGTCGTCCGTATATGCGCGTGTGAGCATTTATAAAGACGGCGTTTTGGTGGACGGGTATGAGAACGTATCAGGCGGATTTACCTATGCGTTTGCCGAAACGGGCAATTACGAAATTGTGTATGCAACGGCGTTGCTTACGGAAAAATGGGCGCAGACGGAAAGAATCGGCGTGATGGTTGACGACTCGGTTTTGGGGGTTGTTTTGTCCGATGAAATTCCCGAAACGCTTGCGTTAAACAGTAGCTTTACTCTTCCCACGGCGACGATGTATATTGATGGAGAAAAATGGGACGCAACCGTAACGATGATATACCCTAGCGGCGAAGAAAAGACCGACAAGACGGTAGCGTTGGATGAAACGGGTACGTATAGGTTGGCGTACCGTTCAGGCGACAACGAATACGAGGTGAACTTTGACGTCAAGGAAACGTATGCGGATTTGTTTACCGACGTGGACGGAGCAAAAGGCTCGTTTGAAGAAATCGTTGCAAATAACGAAACGACAGGCGTAAAGATTACGCTTCGTGAAAATACGAAATTCAAGTACGGAAAAGTGATTGATCTTTCGGATAATACCTTTGACGAATCCTTGTCCGATCGCAGTAAAAACACACGTTTGATTGAAATGTTTGCGCAACCGCACAAGATTGATACTTCGGATGTGGACGCGTTGTATATTACGTTGACGGACGTACATAATCCCGACAATTATATTGAAATCCGTATGAAATACATTTCGTATTCCACGCAGGGCGTATACATCCGTACGCGCGCGTCGGGACAGGCAAATTGGGTAGGATATAATTACAATTTCTACACGACCAATCTTGAAGTGCACGACGCGCAGGTACACGAAGAAGGCGGTTTCTTTGCCTACTTAAGCACTACGCACAATTTTCACGATTATTTTGAAAACCTTTCGTTGAAATTGTATTTTGATAACGAAACGAAGTGTTTATACGGCGATCCTGCTTGGAAATACGGACATACGGCGAGCGGCGAAGACAGGACGATTGTCACGCCTTGGTTGATTCGTGATTTCAAAACGACGGATACCGAATTGTCTGCCGGCAACAAGCCTTGGGAGGGGTTTACCACGGGCGAAGTCTATTTGGACGTTTATGCGAAAGGGATTACGGATACGGCGGATTTTTACGTGACGGAAATCGACGGCGTCAGTTTGAAAGACGAATTTATCCAGCCTTCCGCGCCTACCGTGACTGTCGATATGCAAGGTAACGTAACGGCGGCGTACGCGCAGGTAGGTAAACCTTATAGAATTTTGGATTATACCGCAACCAACGGTTCAGTGGCGATTATAAAGGAAGAAGTGTCGGTGCGCCGTGTGGAAAACGGAGTTTTGACTAGCGCGGTCCGCGTCAAAGACGGTATGTTTACACCCGTAGCGGTGGCAACGTATGCT
>JAZSJN010000017.1:0-11121 GCA_045534315.1 Candidatus Scatosoma sp. | reverse complement strand
TGACCTTGGTCGTGATTTCACTCTCCATGCTGTTGTACACTTGTTTGGATATATCCGCCACCATATCGTCAATCACCGACATCGGCACGGGGCGTTTTTCGCAGGATTTTATAATACCGTTGCGAATTTTTTCCGCATTGAACGATTGCCGCGTACCATTGTTTTTTACAACCAGAACGGGAGTAACTTCTATTGTTTCATACGTCGTAAATCTTCTGCCGCAACCGATACACTCTCTACGGCGACGAATCGTTCTATCGTCGTCCGCCGAACGGGAATCGATTACTTTGCTTTCCGTACAATCGCAATATAAACACTTCATAATAGCACCTTCCTTTTTCGTTCATTACGGGACGTATACGCCCATTTTACGTTTTTTACCGTTTTTTACCCTTCTTTGCGCGGATTTCTTTTACCGTGTTTTCGTACCCATTATTTCCTGGAACGTAATACACTCTGTCTTTGAGCGAATCGGGCAAATATTGCTGTTCAACGTACCCGCCGTAATTATGCGGATATTTATACGCCGCGCTGTTTGCCTTGTCTTCCTTGCTTCCGTAACTGTTGTCTTTTAAATACGGAGGAACGTTATCGTCGCGAACTTCCCGCGCGTCCGCTACCGCCGCGTACATCGCATTGACCACCGAATTACTCTTATCCGCTTCGCAGACGTAGATAATCGCTTCGGCAAGCGGAATACGCGCCTCGGGATACCCGATCTTTTCCAGCGCATACATAGCGGACGTCGCGATCTGTAACGCGCGCGGATCAGCCATTCCTACGTCTTCCGCCGAATGTACCACCAAACGGCGGGCAACGAGCATCGGATCGCATCCACCTTCGATCAAACGCATCGCATAATACAAAGCCGCATTCGCGTCGCTTCCACGCAACGATTTACAAAATGCCGACAAGAAATCGTAATAGGAATCTTCGTTATAGGAAAGGGCTTTGCGTTGAATACTCTGTTCCGCGTCCGCAAGGGTGATCACCACCTTGCCGTCTTGATCGGGATTCGTGGTCAATGCCGCCAACTCCAACGCGTTATACGCCGAACGCAAATCTCCCGCCGCCATACGCGCGATATGTTCAATCGCCTCGTCCGTCGCCGTTACGCCCTGTTTTCCCAAGCCCTTATGACGACTTTTGATTGCAGCTTTAAGTGCGCCGATAATATCGTCATTGGTCAGATGTTTAAACTCAAATACACGGCAACGGGACACGATAGCGGGCGTCATCGCCGCATAGGGATTTTCCGTCGTTGAACCGATAAAAATAATCGTGCCCTGCTCGATTGCGGGGAGCAGAGAATCGCTCTGCGTTTTATTAAAACGGTGGCACTCGTCCAACAAAAGATAGGTACGTTTGCCAAAAAGTTTTAAATTCTCCCGCGCCGTTTCCACCGCTTTTTTGACGTCCGCAACCCCTGCGTTGACGGCGTTCAGTTTGATAAATTCGCCGTTCGTTCGCAAAGCAATAATATTGGCAAGCGTCGTTTTTCCGCAGCCTGGGGGACCCCAAAAAATACAGCTCCCCAAACGGTCGGTCGCAATCGCGCGACGAAGGAGCGAGCCTTCCGCAACGATATGCTTTTGCCCGATAAATTCGTCCAACGAATTCGCACGCATACGTTCCGCAAGCGGTTTCGCCGTTTCTTCATTGTTGTTAAAATCAAACAAATCCATTTACTTTAACGCCTTTTTTATCTTTTTCAAGTTCTCTTGCGCCAAGGCATACCCCCGTTCGCATGCGAACCGTATTTTCTTTAATTCTGTTTGTCCCATATCCTCAAGGTCGGGCTCTAACCAAAAATCGATCAATTCTCTGTTTTCCTGCTTTCGCCTTTCCAACCGTTCGCACTCTAAAATATCCATGATTTCCATCATTATTTGCAAGGAAGTAGGATCTTTTGAGCTAAACGGTCTTGTGCCGAGCGCGTCCACTGCCACAACGACGTCCGCGCCCATATCCTTTGTCAAACGCGCGGGAACGCGTTCCAAGATATATCCGTCGATCAATTTCATACCGTCCTTTTCAATGGGAGCAAACAAAAACGGAACGTTTGCCGACGCCATCACCGCGTCCACCACGTTGCCTTTTGAAAAGCAAACGAGCTTGCGCGACACAAGGTCGGTCGCCACGCATTGAAAGGAAATTTTTAAATCTTGAAATTGCAAATCTCCCAAACGGTCCTGCAATAACTTGCGGATCTTTTTCATTGTGAACAAGCCGCCGCGTTTTACCGTAGGTCTAAAAAAATCCGCCAAATGCAACTTCATAAGTTGTTGCTGTATTTCGCTAAGCGGCACGCCCGCCGCATAAATCGCGCCGATTACCGCCCCCATCGAACAACCCGTGATAAAATCAGGTTTTATCCCGCCTTCTTCCAAACCGCGCAAAAATCCAATATGGCAAGCGCCGCGCGCCGCGCCCGCCCCCAAAGCCAATCCTAACGTTTTCATGTTTTTACTCTCCTTATCCTATTAAAACCGCAAAAGCCCCCACACGGGTCGCAATCAACGGTTTATGTACACGATAAGAAAAGAAACGTAGGCGGCAAAAAATTTAGCCGCGATTATACGCGCCAATCAGTTTACATTCCAAAGTATGCTGCGTTATCGCCGCAAGCATTTCTTTTACTTCATCCGAGGCGATATTGCAATCAGCTTCGATAAAGAAACGATAATCGCCCGGTCTATCCTTTACGGGACGGCTCTCAATCTTCGTCATGTTAATCCCGTATTTTGCAATAATCTGCAATAATTCAAGCAAACTGCCCGGACGATGGGGACATACCGCCGAGAAGAACACACGCTCGCTCGTCTGCGGCAAAGTACTATCCCCCTTTTTAATCAAAAGGAAATGCGTGTAATTATTTTTTTCGTCCGAAATCGATTCTTCGCTCATTACGAACCCGCTACGCAGATTTTCGGTGTGCGCGCCCGCAATCGCCGCGCTCTTTCCCGAATCGTCTTCTACGGCGCGCGAAATACCAAACCCCGTGGATTCCGCGTCGCGTAAGGACGCAAAAGGCATTTCTTTCGTCAAAAACGCCGCGCATTGATCAAGTGCCTGACGGTGCGAATATACCCTGCCAATCTCAGAAAGTTTCATTCCCTTTTTATAGATAAGACGGTGATCCACGCGAATGACCTGTTCTTTCACAGCGTAGAGATTTTCGCAATCCTGCAATAGATCAAGATTTTGCGACACCCCACCTTGCAAACTGTTTTCAATGGGGATCGCCGCCGCGTCCACCTTACCGCTGCTTACCGCCGCAAGCACTTCGGGAAAGTTACGGAAAGGCACGCACTCGTCCCATTCGCCGACGGTTTTTACCGCCGTTGCCTCCGTCTTTAAAAATTCTTTTGCCGCTAAATGAGAATAGCTCCCTTCCGGCCCTAAAAATGCAATTTTCATATCTTTTACCTCTATTGTAATTCTATTGTAATCTTTTCACACACTCAGCCGAGTTAAAAACGGCGGAGATGCGAGCGATACGCGAAGCCGCGATAGGAGCGTACAAGTAGTACGTGACTGAGCGGCGACGCTTGGCTTACGCAAGCACTCAGTCGAGTTAAAAACGGCGGAGATGCGAGCGATACGCGAAGCCGCGAAAGAGCGTACAAGTAGTACGTGACTGAGCGGCGACGCTTGGCTTAGGCAAACACTCAGCCGAGTTAAAAACGGCGGAGATGCGAGCGATACGCGAAGCCGCGATAGGAGCGTACAAGTAGTACGTGACTGAGCGGCGACAAAGTAGCGCGACGCTTATACGTCGTTTTTTTATACTTGGTCGGCGAGATCCAGCAACAACCGCTCTGTATCTTCCCAACCAAGACAAGGGTCGGTGATTGATTTCCCGAACACTTCGTCGTGTTTTTGACTACCTTCCACCAAAAAGCTTTCAATCATAAAGCCCTTGACGATACGTTTAAAATCCTTATCAAAACGACGGTTTTGCATGACTTCTTCCGCGATACGAATCTGCTGTTTGAACTGCTTGCCCGAATTAGAATGGTTACAGTCGATCACAATCGCGGGATTTTCCAAATTACTGCCGCGGTACATTTCTTCCAGCTGCATTACCGTTTCGTAATGGAAATTGGGTACGTCCCCGCCCGAACCGTCTACGCCGCCGCGTAAAATCGCGTGCGCGTACGGATTGCCGTCCGAGCTGACCTGATAGTTACGATATTTGAAAACCTGCGGGCTCTGCGCCGCAAAAATTGAATTGACAAGCGCGATAATATTCCCACTCATAGGGTTTTTCATACCCACGGGCGCGTCGATACCGCTCGCCACCTGACGGTGTAGCTGATCTTCCACGCTACGCGCGCCGACGGCGTGATAGGACAAAAGATCTTCCACGTAGGGCGTATTTTCCGGATATAGCATTTCGTCTGCCGAGGTCAACCCCGATTCGTTAATCGCCGCCAGGTGCAACGCGCGAATACTGCGGATTCCCCTTGCGATATCCGCCGCGCCTTCGGGATCGGGTTGCAAGAACATACCCTTATACCCCACGCCCTTGGTTCGGGGCTTATTGGTATAAATACGGGGTACAATGACCAATTTTTCCTTAACCTTTTCGTTAAGCTTTCCCAAGCGGGAAATATATTCCAGCGTAGGCGCAGGCTCGTGCGCGGAGCAAGGACCAACGATCACAAGCATCTTGTCCGATCTCCCCGCGATCACGTCGCGAACTTCCTGATCCCGATCTTTTTTTATTTTTTTCATTTCCGCCGTCATGGGCTTTTCCGAAATAAACTCTTCGGGTTCTGGAATAAAATACTGCTTTTCCAACATAATCGTATCTCCTTTCTATTCTCTCTTTTGTTTTTATTTTTCTACCTTATTTATAATATAGTCTTTCACGGCAGGGGAAACGTATTCGTCAATCGTCGTGCCGAATTTCAAAGAGTTTCGCACCATGGACGAGCTGACGTGCAATAAATTTTGCCGACAGGGCAAATATACCGCCGTAATATTTTCGTCCAACTTACAACTTGCGTAAAAGTTCGCGTTTTCAAAATCCAAATCCGTGCCGTTGCGAATACCGCGCACGTACACGCTCGTATTTTCCTGCGCCATCAACTCTGCTACCGTGCCGTCAAATTCTACCACCCGCACGCGAGCATCCTTGCCAAAAACAAGCGAAAGCATTTCCTTGCGTTCCGCCACCGTAAAATAAGGCGCTTTTGCGGGATTGATCAAAATTGCAACCACCACTTCGTCAAAAATTTTTAAACTGTCGCGTATCAAGGCTTCGTGCCCTAGCGTCGGGGGATCAAACGTCCCTGCAAACACGCATTTTTTCTTCTCGTCCATATCCTTCACCGCTTATTTCTTACGGAAAAACGTGATATACGTCTTACCGTATTTCCGCTCGTCGTATTTTTCTAAACCTTCTATCTCGCCGTCAAACGGGCGATCGCGCTCGTACACCGCCACGCCGTTTTCCGTCAACAATCCTTTTTGCGAGATTTTTTCAAGAGCCTTTATTCCGTAATCAAACCGATAGGGCGGATCAATGAAAATCATATCGAACTGACCGCGCACACTCTCTAAACAAACCAAATAATCGGCGTTTGACAGCTTGGCTTCGTCGCCGTTTGCGGGAATTTTCAAGGTCGCCAAGTTCTTTTTCAAGATCGCAAGGCTATCCTTGGCAAAGTCATTAAACACCACTTCTTTTGCGCCGCGCGAAAGACTTTCAAGTCCCAACGCGCCGCTCCCGCAAAACAAGTCCAACACCCTTGCTCCGTACATTTTTAAGGATAAAATGTTAAACAGCGATTCCTTGGCGCGGTCGGACGTAGGACGTACGTCTTCGCCTGCGAACTCTGCCAACACTCTGCTCCTGTATTTTCCGCCGATAATTCTCATGCCTTGTTCTCCGCTTTTTTCGCGCTCTTACTTCTTCTTTTTGGGTTTCGTACCGGGCAATCCACCGTAGTTGATCTTTTTCGTTCTGTTTGCAGCCTCTTCCGCCGCCTTGTCTGCGATCTGTTGCTGACGGATCGCCTTGTTACGGCGAGCATACGCGCCGCCGATATAGAAAACCGCCGTAACGATAATCGGAATCAATGCAAATATCGTCGACACAAAATAACTGATATTGCCACCCGTCGCGTTCGCATAATAAAAGGGCAACACCGACCAACCGGAGAACATTATCCCCAGCAATTCCATCGTACCGATCTTTCCTTGCGCCACGCGAGCGTCGATCTGCGATTGATTGACACCCCAAACGATCCCCACAACAACCGATAAAAGCGCAATCAAACCGCCAACGACAAAACCTTTCCAAATACGGTATTCTTTCGTTTCTTTATGTTTGGAAATTTTATAACCTTCGCCGTACACCTGCTCCGTTTTACGGCGAACGTTGCCCGCCGCCAACATTTCGTATTGCTGCCCACCGTTCGCCCACGCAATCAGACCGTTGTACGCCGCTGCCGCAACGATACAAACCACCGACCAAGCCACCGTTCCATTTTTAAAGGTAACTTCGCCGTTTTTAAGTTTGACCGCCAACATCATCAAAACGCTACCCGCGCAAATATACATAATCCCCGCAGGCAACGAATCTTTTATCAATTGCCATACGTATCCTGCATAAAATTTAAATTTCTTTTTAAAATTTGCCATATCCGTAATTCTCCATTTTTTTCTCTATCGTAAATCGAACCGTTATTTTTCCATACGGTCGCTTGTCCAAACGATACGCTTGTCCGTCACGATTTCGTCCATGATTATATCATGATCCTCCGTCGGTACTTCCCGCACGATTTGAAAATCAAATCCGTACGCAATTCGCAAGGTTTCGCTATGCTCTCCTAAAAAACGATCGTAATATCCGCCGCCGTAACCTAAGCGTCTACCCTGCTCGTCCACCGCCAGCATAGGTACGATTGCCACGTCCACGCCGCCGTCATACGCCAAGCCGAGCGGTTCGCGAATACCAAACGCCGAAAGGGATAGATCTTCGCCGTATTCCACAGCTACCATTTTCTTGCCGTCCACACGTGGACAGTACACCCGCCAACCCCGCTCTAACAAGCTTTCAATTAGCTTGTCCGTCGGTGCTTCGGACGAAAAAGAAAGATATACGAAAGCTCTTTTATCTTTATCCGTCCCCATGCCTTTTTCTTCCAAGGCACGTAAAACGTTTGCGATAAGCAAGCTTTCTTTGACGTCGCGGTTTTCGTTTTCGCCCCGCCGCTCTTTCATATATCCACGCAAACTTTTTTTCCGCTCGATAATCTCTTCCTTGCTTCGTGCGGGAGCGGTTTCCACAAAGCGCAATTTATTCGTTGTCATACACCATCTCCGCTCGGCGGGTTGCCGCGCATAAAACTTCGTACGGAATCGTACCCATTGCGTTCGCCACCGCCGCCGCATCCGTCAGCACCGGAAAATATTCCCCACGCGGCATACGTCCGCTTTTAATGCACGCGTCCATGCACAAATGGTTAACTTGCGTTTCCGCGCCAAGCAAACCGTTTTGTCGTTGCCGTAAAAATCCGTCCGCATAACCGTAACGACACACCGTCAAATCTTTGGGTGTTTCACCCACAAAAGGATTTTTTCCGTAACCTGCGCCGCCGCAACGGTATTTTCGCGAAGTCGCCGCAACGGCAAAAACCGTCATTCCCTTTTCTAAGGTGGGCAACTCCAAAGTCGGCTCTGACAAGCCGCTTGGTAAATATCCGTACAAGCCCAACCCGATACGTACCCTATCAAAAGCAAATTCTTTTCCAAGCAACGCTCCATAAGTCGCGGACAGGTGCGCCTTGACCGTCGGGAAATACCGCTTGCATACCGTTACCGCCCTAACAAACGCCGCTCGTTGCATCTCTGCCGTCGCCCGCAACGTATCGTACAAATGCGAATAAACGCCCACCACGGTTACGTAAGGGTTCGTTTGTAATCGCTTGCATACCTTGCCGAGTTCAGACAACCCCATACCGTATCGGTTCATGCCCGTATTGATTTTTAAATGTACGTTGATGGGGATTTTTCGTCCGCGAGAAACGCCGTCGATTAGTTTTGCCGTTATCAAGCCGTCTATCGTGAGCGAAAAGCCGTTCCAACCGCCACACAAAACGTCCTGTGCCGTAATCGGCGGCGTGAGCACGAGAATCTCTTTTCCGCACGCCGCGCCGCGTATTTGCACGCCCTCGTCTAGGATCGCCACAGCAAAGGAATCCGCCACACCGCTGAGCGCGTTTACCGTTTCTTCCGCGCCGTGTCCGTAGGCGTTGGCTTTTACGACCGCGCAAAGCCCCGTACCCGTTGTGGAACGGAAACGCTCCGCATTCCGTTTGATATTTCCTAAATGTATCTTTGCCAAAACTTTCTGCACGGTTCATTTTATGCCGCGCAGAAAAATTTCGTGCCTTTATTTACTGTAAATGATCTTGTGACAACTGTCACACTCTATCATCGCCCCGCCCGTCAACTTGTTACGCGCAGCCAATGGCGGTTCCATACCGCACCATGAACAGCGCGTTCCGTTGATTTCGATAAACACGGGAACGTTTTTCTCTTTCCTCTTTATTTGATATTTTTCCATTATTTCGGCGGGAACGTCTTTTGCCAGCGCGGAAAGTTCCTTTTCGATCGATTTCATCTCGCCGTCCTTTTCCGCTTTGACCGCCTTGTATTTTTCCGCTGCTTCCTTGTACTGATTTTGCGCCGAAATAACTTGTTTTTTTAACTTTTTGTATTCCGCGTCCGTTTCCTTGATCGCCGTCACGAGCGTCGCCAAATCCGCCTTGAATTTTTTCAGCTGATCCATTTTTGTCTGCGCTTTTTTCTGATAAAAGGAAATGTCTGCGCCGCCCGTTACCAGCTCGTCCACGTTGTCGAAATATTGCAACGTTTCTTCCATCTGCTCGTAATTTTTGGTCAATTCCGTCGCTTCCGCTTTTAACGAAGCCGCTTTTGTCTCTAACGCGTCCAACTTTTCAGGTGCGCTTTCCAAAAACTTTTTGTACTTTACGTACTCTTTTCTCTCTTCGCAGCCTGCCAATTCGCGCTCTAATTTGTAGAGCTTCGCGTCGATTTCCTGATACTTCAAAATTGCCTGTAACTGTGCCATAATATATACTCCCTTTCCGTCAAAGCCACGCGTTTTCCGTGTGATAAACGCACGGTATCGTCAACTTTTGACAGATTTTTTTATAATATTTTTCAAAACCGTAATTTTCGGATGCGTAGTGCGTCAGCACGATTACACCCATACCCTTCTCCACCGCCAGCTCTAACAAATGATGTTTAAAGTCAGCGGAAATAAACACGTCTGCGCCCGCTTTTGCTGCAAACAGAATGCTCTCTTCGTCCGCGCCCGCGCCGCAACAACTCACCGCGCGCCGTACCGTTTTTTCACCGCCGTAATAAAGCACACGACTCGTCGAAAACTCTTTTTTTATGTTTTCCGCAAGCTTTTGCACGGAAATTTGCGGCAGATCGTACGCTTTCCCGTAACCGCCGTCTTCCAAGGGATGCATCACGCTTTGCGCCATCGGAAAATCTTCCCCCGCCGCTTGCGCCACGCCCTGCATTAAACAATCGTCAATGCCGCCTACCGCCGCGTCCAAATTCAAATGCATAGCGATCACCGAAATGCCCGCTTTCAGGCATTGTACAACCTTACTTCCCGTCAAGCGTTCGTCGTCAATCCGTACGTCGGATATTTTGCCGTAAATCGCGGGGTGGTGGCAAATAATCAAATTCGCCCCGATTTCTTTCGCGCGTTCAATCGCCGCAAACGTCAAATCAAGCGTAAACAGCACGCCCTTTATATCTTCGCCTGCGTCCACCAAAACACCGCTGTTATCATACGCGTTATAGCGCGCGCAATATTCGTCGCTTAAACGCTTGGGCGCGATCTCGTCTGCAATTTTATAGATCTCACTTAATTTCACCGTTTAATACTCCTTGTAACCGCCGCATGCGATTTTCTAGCTCTATGCGGCTTTCCGCTTGCAAGTTGGGTTGCGCTAAATATTTTTTGACGTTGCTAATTAGTTTTTCCGTCCTTTTTATAAACGCCGTAGGCATCGTCGCCAAATTTTCTTTGCCGAACTCAAATTCTGCGTCCGTGTACGTTTGATACGCGCCGTTTTCCGCGCGCCCGCCCACCAACACGTCGTAAAATTTACCGTCTTCAAAGGTAAAATCTCGCTGAATATACCCGCCGTTTTCCACCAGATATCGACGGAGTTTTTCCCCATCGTGCATCGGTTGAAAAACAAAACGTTTGGGGATAAAACCAAATTTTTCGTCCGATAAAATGGACACAATCTCGCTGCCGCCCATACCCGCGATCAAGACTTCATCCGTGTCTTTCGGCACGCCCTTAAACCCGTCGCCAAGTACCGATACCGCAACGCCGCTACGGATATAAGGCGCAAGTAACCGCTCCGCTTTTGCAAGACTGCCTTTGCTAATATCAGACAAAATCGCCCGTTTGCAAAGCCCGTTTTTCAACATATACTCGCTGCAATACCCGTGATCGCACCCTACGTCGGCAAACGTTTCCGCAGCCGTAAGCAACGAACACAGCGTATCAATTCGCTTTCCGTATCCCATTTTCAAAACCGATTATTCTAAGAAATCTTTTAATTTTTTACTGCGCGAAGGATGACGGAGTTTTCTCAGCGCTTTCGCTTCGATCTGACGAATACGTTCACGGGTAACGTTGAACTCTCTGCCTACTTCTTCCAACGTTCTGGGTTTACCGTCGTCGATACCGTAACGCAAACGAAGCACCTTTTCTTCACGCGGCGTCAACGTATCCAATACACCCAACAGCTGTTCTTTGAGCATCGTAAACGCCACCGAATCGCTAGGCGTCGTCGTCTTTTCGTCTTCGATAAAATCGCCTAAATGGCTGTCTTCTTCTTCGCCGATCGGGGTTTCCAACGACACGGGATCTTGCGCGATCTTTTGAATTTCGCGCACGCGGTCTTCGGTTACGCCCATCTTTTCCGCTATTTCCGCAGGCGTGGGTTCACGACCAAATTCCTGCAACAGCACACGTTGCACTCTTGTCAGTTTGTTAATCGTTTCGACCATGTGCACGGGAATACGGATCGTACGCGCCTGATC
>JAZSJN010000196.1:0-27032 GCA_045534315.1 Candidatus Scatosoma sp. | reverse complement strand
CAAGAAATTTAATAAAAACTTTTATAAATATGACGGAAATTGTCATATTTGGTATGGTAAAATAATTAGAAATTGGAGTTGTGTTATGGATAAAAATACTTTAGATACGATAGTTAATATATTGAAAAGCGGTAAACCTCTTCCTTCTTCATATCAAGAAGTTCTTTTCCCTATAGACCATAAGGAATATTCTTTAACATATAAAGAGAAAAAGTCAAAACAAGAAATACTTTCCATTGGAAACGAACCACAAGCAGTTCCCTTTCAAATAGAAAAAGAATTTAATTGTAATTCTACTGAAGACTGGCGCAATTTGCTTATTTGTGGAGATAATTTTCAGGCATTAAAAACTATTTATGAAAACAAAGACCCTTTGATTAAAGATAAAGTAAAAGGAAAGGTTAAACTTATTTATATAGACCCTCCATTTGCGACCGAGGGTGAATTTAACGCAAAAGACGGAGAAAAAGCATATAGCGACAAGGTAAAAGGTTCTGAGTTTATTGAATTTTTAAGAGAAAGATTGGTTTTAGCTCGTGAAATTCTTGCTGATGATGGCTCTATTTTTGTTCATTTGGATTGGAAAATGAGCCACTATATCAAAGTAGTAATGGATGAAATTTTTGGAAAAAACAATTTACGAAACGAGATTATTTGGTTTTATCCAAGTGGCGGAGATAAAACTAAATACTTCCAGCGCAAACACGATGTTATATTTTTCTATTCAAAAAGCGAAAATTACTTCTTTAATCCCAAGGGAGCGATAATTCCTTATACAGAAAAGCAAAAGAAACGTTTTAAGGAATATGATGAAGAAACGGGAAGGTATTTTTATTGGAATGTTAATCCGCGTGGCGAAAAAGTAAAAACCTTTGAGAAAGAAGGAATTATTGATTATGATGTATGGAATATAGGGATAGACGCATCAAAAAAGAAATACCCGACACAAAAGCCCGAAGCACTTCTGGAAAAAATTATTAAAGCAACAACAAAACCCGATGATATAATAATGGATTTTTTTGCAGGTAGTGGAACATCTCTTTCGGTTGCTACACAAATGAAACGAAAATGGATAGGCTGCGATATAGGTAAATTGTCCATATATTATATTCAAAAACGATTGTTGACGCTCAAAAATCCTGCTTCTTTTTGCTTGGTTAATGCTGGTTGTTATAACTTAGAAACAGTTTTTAACTTAGAAAGAGACAAATACTATAATTTCGTTTTAGATTTATTTCATATTGACAGGCAAGAAACAAAGATAAATGGTATCAAGATTGATGGTAAACGACGTGGCGATTGGGTAAAAGTCTTTACATTCCAGGATTTTGAAAACAACACAGCTATTGATGAAAGTTATATTGAGGAGTTACATGCACAAATTGGTGGACGTATTGGAAAACGTTTTTATTTAATTGCGCCAGAAATGAACGTAGATATTATTGGTGATTATTATAAAATAGGAGATGTAAAATATTATTTGCTTAGAATCCCCTACCAAGTAATTGCCGAGTTGCATAAATTAAAATTCAAAAAATTACAACAGCCGAACAAAAAGGAAAATATTAATTCTATAGAAAATTCAGTAGGATTTTACTTTAATGAAATGCCTGAAGTAAAATCTAAAATTAGCCTACAAAAAAATAAAGTAAAAGTTATAATAAGCAGTGTTACGTCGCCATATATGCAGCTTGATAATAATAACAAACCTATTGATAAGATTTTGGCAATGGTGCTACTAGACACGAGCGCTAATGAGAATTTCATTATGCAGGAAGTTTATTTTGCAGATGAAATTGAAACAGATAAAGGATACGTTATCGAAATTGATTCAGCTAAATGTTTGACTAATAAGATAAAACTAATATACGTAGATATTTTCGGTAATGAATTTAAAGAAGTTTTGGAGATAAAGTAAATGGAAGGAATAATTAAAACTGATATAAAAAACTTAGTTTTAAAGGTTAGCTCTAACTATAATCATACATCTTTAAATTTAGAGGAATGGCAAGATTTTTTAGACATTTTATGCGGTGACCGAGAGTATCAAAAAGAAGCAATAAAAACAGCATTGATGTTTTTAGCCTCTAGTGAATATGATATGATAAATGATTTAGTGGCGGAAAACTACGAAAAGAATGAAGATATTAAAACTATATATTCTTCATTACCGCAATATTTAAAAGATTTACAGTTACCTAATATTTTATCGGCTACTATAGATTTGGCAACGGGAACAGGAAAAAGTTACGTTATATTTGGTATTTGTTTTATTATGATGGCTATGGCAAAAGTTAAACGTACTTTAATTTTATGTCCTTCGTTAACAATTGAATCAGAACTTAATAAAAAATTTCAAAATCTTTTATGTAGAGAAGATTTACTTTGCGCTGTTCCAAACAAGTATATTCCCTGCGCATTTCAATTGACAAATGCAAATCAAACCATTTCAAATGGAGATATTTGTATTGAAAATATTCATGCGGTTTACACTAATACGGGTTCTTCTATAAAAGATAGTTTTGAAAATACGGGCGATGATACTCTTGTTTTAAGCGATGAGGTTCATCATGCATATAATGGCTCGAATGATTCGGACATAAAGAAATGGAAAGCATTTGTCTCTAACTCTGATTATGGGTTCAAATATCATATAGGATTTACTGGTACAGCATATAAAGGAGATACCTACTTTAACGACGTAATTTATAGATACTCTTTAAGACAAGCGATCGATGACCGTATTGTCAAAAATATTAATTATGTTGATGAAGACGTTAGTGAAAATGATTATGAAAAGTTTCAAAAGATTTATCAAAATCACATAAAGAATAAGAATAAATATACCTCAATAAAGCCCATTTCTATAATCGTAACTGCAGATATTCAGTCTGCAAAGAATCTTGAAGAAGACTTTATTGACTTTTTAACAGCTTTTACAAATAGAGATAGAGCTGAAATAGAAAAAGAAGTTTTAATTGTGACATCTCATAAAGATCATAAAAATAATATTCCAGTACTACAGACAGTTGATGAAAAAGATAATCGCGTAGAGTGGATTATTTCAGTCTCTATGTTAACTGAAGGTTGGGATGTTAAAAACGTGTTTCAAATTGTCCCTTGGGAAGATAGAGCGTTTAATTCAAAACTTTTAATTTCTCAAGTGTTAGGAAGAGGGTTACGTATTCCTGAATCACTCAAGGTGCAACCTTCAGTAAGAGTGTTTAATCATTCATCTTGGGGTAAGAATATTAGAAAAATTGTAGATGAGGTGTTGGAAAATGAAGCGATACTTCCAAGCCGTGTAATCTTAGAAGGTGGCCGTGCAAAGTATAATTTTACTTTACACAAATTAAACTATGACAAAGTAGAAATGCAAAAGTTTAATGAAAACTATGACAAAACGGAAACTTTTGATATAAGCAAGCCATTAACACTTGTAACGCAAGAAGAAAAAATTTCACGCTCTGTTACATATTTAGACACAAAAAACCGAACAGAAGATGTTGATTATGAAATTTTAAAAGAAACAAAAACTGTTGAAGAAGTAGCCATTTCTATTGTAAACCAATATCGTAGCAGAAAAAACGAAGCTCGCATTCGCAATTTGTCCAACGAACTAATTTTTAATAATGGCCAGACCGAAATGGATAAATTGCCGACATATCAAGAAATAGTTGATTTTATTAAAAAATCAATGAAAGAAGCCAATATTAATGGCAACAGGTTAACTGCGGTCAACATTGAAAAAATTAACGGAAAATTTACGGGGTTGTTGCGTAAAAAACGCACTTCAGCAGGTTTTGAAAATAAGGTAAAAGCGCCTGAAGAATTGTCTACGAGTGAACTTGACAAATCGTCAATTAGATTTTCATCTTTAAAAAATGGAATTGTTGTTTATTATAGCAACGACTATAAAAATGAATTGATTGATGAAGAAGTTGAGGTTTTTGAACATTTTATGGACGAATTCCCACGCAAGCAGTTTAAACAATGTAATGTCTATAATTTTAAAACGCCATTAAGTTTAGTTTTTACGAACCGTGAACCAGAAACAAAGTTTGTAGAAATGTTAATAAAAGACAATATGTCGGCTATTATTGATTCTTGGGTAAAATCAAGAGATGTGGGTTTTTATAAAATATCATATATATTAAAACGAGGAAGTAGCCCTAAAGAATTTAATCCAGATTTCTTTATTAAAGTTGGTGATCGTATAATAGTGATTGAAACGAAAGCCGACAAAGATATTTCTAAAGAAAATTATTCAAAATATATTGATGCTGTAAAACACTTTACTCTTTTAAATAAAGAATTAAATTCTCAAGGTCATAATTTTAAATATTATTTTAATATTTTGACGCCTTCATCTTATCCTGATTTTGAAAAGAAATTGATCGATGGCACATATTTTAATGGTTTTAGATCAGAGATAGAAGTGCAATTGCTTGATGCATTTAAAAATAAAAACGAATAAATGGTGAAAAAATTTAATGGGAATAATGCAAAAGAAAACTAATTTTATAAATGATTTTTATAAATGGAAACGAACAGTTAATAAATTTAATCGTTATGATGATAAAAGTCCACTATTGCAACTATTATATAGAAATTCAGAAATCTTTGAATACAAAATAAACAGCGGGAGCTACTTCTACAGAGGAAGAATTTTTGATATTGATGATATTGTCTCCACCAATAAAGAATATATAGACTTTATTGATTCTAAAGAAAAAACATTTGTTGGATACAACAAGAAAGATTCAGGGGCGCCACCATTAAAAATTGCAACAGAAGGTAGGTTAAATGGAAAAGGAGTGTCGTTTCTTTATACTTGTAATAATGTTGAAACCGTGATTTATGAGCTGCGACCGACAAGAGATGAAAGAATTTCCATTGCAGAATTTGTTACTAAAAAAGATCTTATTTTTGCGGATTTGACGAAGAATAAATTAAAAAATATACAAAATGCAACACTTTATGATTTACTGAATAATATCTCTAATGAGTTTTCTACGCCTCATTACGCAGGACATAATTATTGGTTTACGCAATATTTGGCCGGTCAGTTCATTAACATGGGATTTGACGGTATAATATTTGAGAGTTCATTAAACCCAAAAGGTGAAAATTTTGTTTTCTTTTATCCTTCTGATTGTGAGGCGTTGCGTTCTAAACTATATGAAGTAAACGACATTTTTATTTCATTTGAGGAAATCAGTCGCAGAGATTTATAAAGGAGATTAAAAAATGAAAGCAGTTATATATGCACGATATAGTTCGGACAATCAAAGAGAAGAATCTATCGAAGGTCAACTTCGTGAATGCTTAGAGTTTGCTAATAAAATCGGTGTGACGGTTGTAGCAAACTACATTGATCGTGCATTGACAGCTACTTCAGATAATCGTCCTGATTTCCAACGTATGATTAAAGATAGTTATAAGCACTGCTTTGGTATGATTATCGTTTGGAAATTAGACCGTTTTTCTCGTGATAGATACGACTCTGCTCATTATAAGCATATCCTTAAAAAGAATGGTGTAAAAGTTGTTTCGGCAAAAGAAAATATTAGTGATGGTCCTGAAGGTATTATTCTTGAATCAATGCTTGAGGGTATGGCTGAATATTATTCGGCAGAACTTTCCGTTAAGGTAAAGCGTGGCTTAAAAGAAAATGCCTTAAAAGCTAAAGTAAACGGTGGACAAGTTCCGTTTGGATATTACATAGATGAAGAACAAAAACTCGCCATTGATCAAACCCTTGCTCCTATCGTCTTTGAAGCATTTACTATGTATGCTGACGGATATATCATAAAAGATATTGTAAAGCATTTCAATAATAAAGGTGTTGCAACAAGGCACGGAAAGAAAATGTCGTACAATATTATTCAATATATGCTTAACAACCGCAGATATATCGGTGAGTATCGCTATAACGATATTGTGCTTCCAGATGCTGTCCCCGCAATTATAAGTAAAGAATTGTTTGAACGTGTTAGAGAGCGTATGGAGAAGAATAAGCGCGCTCCTGCCCGTCATAAAGCAGAAGACGATTACTTATTAACAACCAAATTGTTTTGCGGTAAATGTGGCGCTTATATGGTTGGAGAAACGGGTACTGGAAGGCACGGTGAAGTGCATCGTTATTACAAGTGTGTAAACGCTAAAAAGCACACCTGCGACAAGAAAAGTGTTCGTAAATTGTGGATTGAAGATTTAGCCGTTCAAAAGGCAATGAATATTCTTAATGACAAAGATGTAATAGATTATCTCGTTGATAAAATCTTTGATTTACAAAAAGAAGAAAATCCACGCTTGCCAAGATTGCGTGAGCAATTGGTAGACGTGGAAAACCGAATTCAAAACGTTGTTAAAGCAATTGAAGAAGGACTTATTTTTGATTCTACAAAAAATAAACTTGCAGAACTTGAAAAATCAAAAAGCGAACTTGATTTAGCAATAATGCAAGAAGAGATTGAAAAGCCAATCTTAACAAAAGAGCAAATACGTTTTGGAATTGAAAAATTTAAGGATTTAGACATATCCACAAAAGAAGGTAAGCAACGATTAATTGACGGATTTATCAATGCGATATATCTCTATGATGACAAAATTACGCTTACCTTTAATTACAAGGACGGAACAAAGACAGTCTTCCTTTCGGAGCTGGGTTGTTCGTCGTCTGGTTCGGATTTGAAATGCAATAGCGCACCAAACAAAACGAGCACCCCTTGTGGGTGCTTTTTTGTTTGGTATGAGTCGAGTTTTGCGACAGGAATTGAGGACGGGAGCCGTTTTGCGAAAGAAAAACGCTTTGCCTTACGTACTACGATCAAATGAATATTTTTGGCAAAGGCGGCAATTGATAATTGCCGAGCGGGCATGCTGCTAAAGGCGCAAGTTCTGTTAGGTACGAGAAATAAAAATTATCCACCCGATGTTCGGGTGGATGATTTTTATTGACTCAATAACTTAATAGGGAAAGTTTAGTGCAGCGTTATGCCAACGTTATGCGCACAACACATTCCGCCTTGTTATCCAACGCCGTTTTAACAATCTTTACGTAGCCGTTTTCAATCGGCAACGCTTTGCCGTCCAACGTCGCCGCCGTAACGCGCGCGCCACTCCCGATATATTCGATACGGATACGGGTGTCGCCGTAGCCCACGTTTGCCGCCGTGTCTGCATAGCATGCGGGCAGGCAAGGCTTGATACAAATTTCGCCCAAGCCAAAACGGATACCCAGCATCCACGAATAAATCGCGCGTTCGATCATCGCTACGCTCCCCGTCAAGAACGAGAATCCCGTTCTGCCATGGAAGGACGGCACAAGGTGATAGCAATTCGTGATCGCGTACGGCGCACCGCACAGCGCGTCGGGCGCGTGATATTCTGCATACAAAGGCAACGCAAAATTCAATACGTCCGAGAACGTTTCGCCGTCGCCCACTTCCGCCAATGCGCGGAGCAAGAAACATTGCGAGCCGTGGTTATATACGCTCCCATTTTCGGCGAAGAACGGTTGGAAATCGCCCGTGCCCATTTTGCCGATACCCTTGATTTGCTTAAATCCAAACGGGGTAGAAAACAGCATATAGCCGTTGTCCGTGCGCAGGGCTTTCAGATTATCCAAAACGGCTTGTTCGTTGCCTTTGGCAACGCCAGAAATGATCGCGTAAGCATTCGTGGGGGCGTATACACGGCGTTCTCCGTCGGGATCGGCGGTGGAGAAGATCCATTCGCCCTCGTCCGTAAATACGCCGTTATAAAAACCTTGTTCGTTGAAACTGCTTTCGTTGATTGCTTTTTCAAGATTTTTTGCAAAGGCAAGATACTTGTCTTCGCGAACGCCGCGTTTTGCAAGAATTTCCGTCAGATACCCAAGACACATGACGAGTTGACAGGACACCATGACCGTTTCGCCTCTGCCTTTAATCCCTGCGGCGCTTAAACAATCCAGCCAGTCGCCGCCCTGCATTTTTACCAACCCGTGCTCGCCGATATGTTCGGGGTGCGTCAGGTATTCCATGCCCGCTACAAGGTGAGCCAAACCGCTGACCGCCGCGTCGGGCGCGTCGTAATAGGGGAAAACTTCGTCCAAAATCGAATAATCGTCGGTGAACGCCAAATAATCGTATACAAATTCGGTGAAGAAACACGCCGAATCGACAAAGTGTCGCAAATCGAACTTATCGCTGTCGCCGAAAGGCACTTGGCGCGGATACCAACCGTCGCTGCGCTGTTTAGAGAAAATATTCGCGATTACGCTGCGGCAGAGTGTTTTGTCGTACGCCAAAAAGCCTTGGAAGTCGTTTGCGGCGTCGCGTACCCCTCGCATACCCGTAGGCCAACCGCGGTCGAGCGCGGACACCCAGTCGAGCTCCAACGGCAAAAATCCGTTAACGAAACGGTTGAAATCTTCGTCTTTCGTTTCGATCGTGCGTTTGGTAAAAAGGTCGTCGTACTTTTTGCGCAGCGCGGAAAGCTCCGCGTTTACAACGTCGTCGTTAAAGTAGGAAAGAGCGGTTGAAAGAGACCCGTCTACCTCTTCTTCCTTTTCCGCGCAGGCAAAGGAAAGGGTAACAGACGCTGATTTTCCGCCGTCGATCGACAGCGAACCAACCGCCGCAAAGCATTGTTCGAACGCGTATAAAATGTTTTCAGTTTTGCCGCTGAACGTGTCGGGAATACGCGCAAAATTATCCGTGTCGGCGATCAGGCGTTCGCTGCTGAGTTCATACCCGTCAAAGGGGGTATCGGAAAGACAAGTGAAATATCTGCGTTCTTCCTTTTTGCCGCTCACGCTATAACGCGTGGTTTTGAACAGCGGTTTTTCGCCGTTTACGTATTCCGTTCTCGTATACCATTCGGGTTTGTCCCACGGCGCCATTAAAAGGGCGTTAACATAGGGGTACACGCAAGGCAGAATTTTGACGTTCAGCTTTTCGTTACTACCGTTTTTAAAGGTGGTTTTCAAGACGAAGTGCATACCTTTTGCCGCGACAAACAGTTCGCTCTTTACGGTGAGTGCGCCAAAACGCAAGGTATAGGTCGCCTTTTCGGGTGTGAAATCGATCTGCAAGCTATCCGCGCGGAATACGTCGAAAGAGTGGAAAACCCCCGTACCGTATTCAAAATATACCTTTGCGGGCGAGCCGATTTCTCGCTTTTCGCGCTTAAAAAGCGCTTCACCCACGGGGGGACGAATCTGCGCCGTTTGCAAGCCGAACTGATCGACTTTTAATAAAAGTTTATCGTTCTTATATATGTATTCGTACGAGCCAACCTTGGGGAGCTGCGTGATTGTATAGCTACCCAAAGCGTTATTGAAAAAACCGTAATTGATCATAAGACAATCTCCTAAAAACGTTTGGATTTATTTTAGCATAAAGGAAAGCGAATTGTCAACGTTTTTATGGAAAATAAAGGGCGGAATAGAAAAACAGCAAGACAAGCGGAGAAAATTACATTTGCTGATTATTACAATCGAAAAAACAAATCAAAAGTAAGAAAAAATATAATTTTTTCGATTATTTTGCAAGAATTTGCGAAAAGCGGCGTGTTTGCGGTTGCTTTCTTTTTAAAAAAAAGGTAAAATAAGAGAGTTAACAATATACAAGAAACTACGGAGAGATAAACGTATGAAAAACAGAGTAGCAAAAAGAATGATGACGATTTCCCCTTCGTTGACCTTGGCGATTTCGGCAAAGGCAAAAGCGATGAAGGCGGCGGGGGAATCGGTGGTATCGTTCGGCGTGGGCGAACCCGATTTTAATACGCCCGATCATATTATCGCAGCGGCGAAAGCGGCGTTGGACGCGGGGCATACCAAATACACGCCTTCGTCGGGCTTGTTGCCCCTGCGCAAAGCCATCTGCGAAAAATTTAAAAAAGACAACGGGTTAGAGTACGAGCCGTCCCAAATCATTGTATCTAATGGCGCAAAACATTCGATTTTCAACGCGTGCTATGCCCTTTTGGACGAGGGGGACGAAGTAATTATTCCCGAACCTTACTGGTTGACCTATCCCGAAGTGGTAAAGGTGTGCGGCGGCGTAGTAAAGACATTGCCCTGCAAAAAGGAAAACAAATATAAATTTACGGCGGCGGAGCTGAAAGCGGCGATTACGCCCAAGACGAAGATGCTGATCTTTAATTCGCCGTCCAACCCCACGGGCGCGGTGTACACGGAAGAAGAAGTCCGTGCGATTGCGGCGGTCTGTGAAGAAGCGGAAATTTTCGTTTTGGCGGACGAGATCTACGAAAAGCTTTGCTATAACGGCGTCAAGCCGTTCTCGATTGCGGCGGTCAGCGAAAAGATGAAAGAACTGACGATTACGGTCAACGGTGTGTCGAAAACGTATGCGATGACGGGTTGGCGTATCGGCTATCTTGCTGCGCCCAAGGACGTAGCGAAAGCGATCGACTCTTTCCAGAGCCACGCGACGTCGAACGCAAGTTCCATTTCGCAGTACGCAACGATCGAAGCGTTGAATGCGCCCGAAGAAGAGATTGCGGCGATGGTAAACGTGTTCGATAAGCGCAGAGCGAAATTGCTTGCTTTAATCGACGGGATCGACGGTGTGAGCGCGGTAGAACCCGACGGGGCGTTCTACGTAATGATGGTGATCGGCGATCTGTTCGGCAAGAGCTATCAGGGCAAGACGATCACAAATTCGATCGAGTTTGCGGACGCGCTGTTGGACGGGGAAAAGGTAGCGACCGTACCGGGTGTATCCTTTGGAGCAGACGATTGCGTGCGCCTTTCGTACGCGCTTTCTGAAAATGACATTGACGAAGGCTTGGCGAGAATTGCCCGTTTCGTGTCCGAATTGAAATAAAAACATAATAAAAACAAAAAACACCGTAGGACGTAAAAATTCTGCGGTGTTTTTTTATATTTTCCAAAACATGGCAAAATTTTTCCCAAAAAGATATTGACAAAACAAAATATGTCGCATATAATGCAGATATGAACCAACTCGCCATGGGTGTTCGTTTACGTGGGGGTGATGACAATGTGGCAGTTAATCTTTGGCGGTGTTGACGTGTAACACCGTCTTTTTGTGTTTTTTAAGGAGGGACAAGACAATGAAAAAACTAATTTTACTGTTATTATGCGGGGTATTTATGACTCTTTTAGGAGCATGCGAAAAGGGCGCGTCTACCGAAAGCAGCTCGTCTATCGAAAATAATTCGTCGGTGGAACAATCGGAGAGTTCTTCTTGGGACGACCCTGCGGTTGGGACGGACGTGTGTTGGGTTGAATATCATACGGATTTTGCAAGCCATAAAGCATTTTATCAAGAGCATTTCGGGGATTCATATATACGTGTTGTGTCGTTAGATGCGGACGACAAGGACTATAATGCTACAGAATATACATTTGGGGATGGTGTAAAAAACATAGTAACGGGCGAAGTGTACACTAAAGATGAAGAACATACATATTCGTTCTATTTACAACATGACAACAATGCTGGGGTAGGAGAGTTTATTGGATACAGTATCAGCGGTGAGAGCGTTGTTTTGACGGGAAACGAAGAAATAAATTTACAAGATGTGACGTTTATACTTTTAGATGAAACGACGCAATCAAGACAATATGACGTGATCTGTTCGGGAATTAAAGTAATGTCTGTTCGTCTGGGAATAGGATTTGAAGCAGGTGAAGACATTTTTGAAACTATGTTGCAAAATATACGCGACGGTTTGGTTTGGCTTTAATGAGGAAATGTTATAAAAAATATCTTATGGAAATTTGCATCATTGATTATCACGATTTGTTTATGTTCAACTATATATTTTATTCCAGACGAGATTGTAGCTTCTTATAAAAATTATGGCATTTTTCGCGGTTTCACAAAAAATTTTCTAAAATCGGGCAAAAATTTTTCAAAAAGGTCTTGAAATTGTGTGCAAAATCTGTTAAACTATAATAAACCGAAAGAAAATACCGATTTTCATCGGAGAGTAAGACAAAATCTGGGAGGATTTTATTATGATTAAAGTTATTTACGGCGCAAAGGGTACCGGCAAGACCAAGATGATGATCGACGCCGCAAACGCAACCGTACCCGAAGCCAAAGGTCACATGATCTTTATTACCGACAGCAAGCGCGGTATGTATGATTTGGAACGCGAAATTCGCTTTATCGATACCAGCGAATACGACATAGCAGGCGAAGCTGCTCTTTGCGGCTTTATCAAAGGCGTTATCGCAGGCAACCACGACAACGAATACGTATATATTGACGGCGTTGTACGTATCGCAGGCAAACCCGTACAGGAATTGGCGTCGTTCTTCTATATGTTAGACAAAGTTTCCAAAACCAACAATCTCGTTATTACCGTTTCCGTTTCTGCGGAGAAAGAAGAACTTCCCGATTTTGTAACGAAGTATCTTTAAGTATTGTGCGCGCACACACGCGCAAAGAAGGGTAGACAGGATGAGCCGAGCGGTTTTTCCGTTCGGCTTTTTTTAAAAATAAAAAAGCGGCGTTTGTAAAAACGACGCAAAGTACATAATCAAACTATTGTAAAAATAAGGCGGAAAAATGAAGATGCGCTAAAAAGCGAGGCGGCACGGGGTGCTGCCTGCTTTGCGCGTTAAAAAATCCGAAAAGGCAGGACAAAGAGATGTATTTTATCAGCACAAGAGGCGGTGAAAGAGTAACGGGCGCGCAGGCGATCGTACAAGGCTTGGCGAAAAACGGCGGGTTATACGTTCCCGAAACGTTCCCGAAAATTACCGTGGAAGAAATGCAAAACATGGCGGAGATGAGCTATCCCGAACGCGCGGCGTTCGTGCTTGGCAAATATCTCGCGGAAGAGTTGGGAGCGGATTATCTGAAAGAAATCTGCGAAAAGGCGTATTCCACGTTCACGAGCAACGATCCCGTGCCCCTCGTAAAAGTAGACGGCGAAACGGGCTTGTACGTGTTGGAGCTTTTCCACGGACCTACGTGCGCGTTCAAAGATATGGCGCTGACGGTGCTGCCCTACCTTTTGAAAAAGAGCTGTGAAGTCACGGGGATTGACGACGAAATTTTGATTTTGGCGGCAACGAGTGGCGACACGGGCAAGGCGGCGTTGGAAGGTTTCCGCGACGTGCCTGGCACGAAAGTCGCCGTATTCTACCCCGACGAAGGCGTTGCGAAAATGCAGCGTTTGCAGATGACCGTACAGGGCGGTAACAACGTATTCGTGGCGGCGGTGGAAGGGAACTTCGACGACTGCCAGCGCGCGGTAAAACGCTTGTTTGCGTCCGAAGAGTTTAACGCAGAACTTGCGAAAAAGAATACGCGGTTATCTAGCGCAAATTCGATCAATTTCGGACGGCTTGCGCCACAGATTGCATATTATTTCTCGGCTTATCTTGATCTTTTGACTTCTCGCCAAATCGAGATGGGGGATAAGATCGATTTCGTCGTTCCCACGGGGAATTTCGGGGATATTTTGGCGGGTTGGTATGCAAAACAGATGGGCTTGCCCGTTAGAAAGCTCGTTTGCGCGTCAAACAGAAACAAGGTCCTTGCCGAATTTTTCAAAAAGGGTACGTACGACGTAAAACGCAATTTCTTCCGTACCATGTCTCCGTCGATGGATATTTTGGTGTCGTCGAATTTGGAACGTCTGCTCTTTGAAATCAGCGGCAGAAACGCAGAACTGACGGCAAAGCGTATGCAACAGTTGCAGGACGAAAAAGAATATTCGATTACGGCGCAGGAAAAGGCGATTTTAGACGAAGAATTTTTCGGTGGATTTGCCAGTGAAGACGGCACGGTTGAAGCGATGTACGAAATTTTCGACGAATACGGGTATGCGATGGATACGCATACGGGCGTAGCGCTTGCGGTGTATATGCAATGGAAAGAAGCGCGTGAAAAGATCGACGAAAATGATTGTACGCCTGTGGTTGTGCTTTCGACGGCAAATCCGTATAAATTCCCGCAGGACGTATTGTACGCTTTATCGGGCAACGACGTAAAGGACAGCTTTAAGGGGATCAAGAGATTGCATCTTTTGACGGCAATGAAACCGCCCAAGAGCCTGATGGAATTGCGTTATCGCACGCCTAGATTTAAAACGAAAGTCAAAAACGATTTAGACGATATGGCGGCGCTGATTTTGGATTTTGCGGACGGAAATATCGTGCCCGAGCCCAAGGATAAGTAAAAAAATAAGGAAAAATTTGTTAAGTATGTGAAAAAAACCGTCTTTTCTTGTGAAGACGCCCAAAAGACGGGGAGTTTTCGTTGCGTTTTGTAATGAAAGCGGGTATACTGAAAATAGACGAGGGTTTTTGTAAGAAAAAACACGCAAAAGGAAGGGGATATGTTCGGATACGTACGCGCAGACAAGCCGTATTTATATATGAAAGACGACGTGCTGTATCGCGCTATGTATTGCGGCGTATGCAAGGGCATAGGGCAGGTCTGCGGTCAGACGGCGCGCATGGGGCTGTCTTACGACGTCACCTTTTTGTCCGTGATTATGCATAATATCTTAGGCGTGGACGTAAAGATAGAAAAACAGCATTGTCTTACCCATTGTATCCGATCCCGCCAAATGGCGAACGTGGACGAGTTGACAAGACAACTTGGTGCGCTAAATACCGCGCTCGTATATTATAAATACACCGACGATATTGCGGACGGAGATCGTGGCAGGGGCAAACGGCTGTGGTTTAAAAAGGGCTTTAAACGCATGAAAAAGGCGTACCCTGAAATCGATCGGATCGTCCGTGAAAACCTTGCCACGCAAGAACAGATCGAAAAGGCAAAGACGGACAGTCTTGACCGCGCGGCGGATGCGACGGCGATGATGCTGGCGCAATTTTCCGATTATGCGTTGGGGGAAAAAGCGACGGCAAATACCCGCAATCTGTTTTATGCAATCGGCAAATGGATATACCTGATCGACGCGCTGGACGATTATGACAAGGATTTAAAAAAGGGCGCGTACAACCCTTTTGTCTTGGCGTATAACGCGCCGAGCAAACAAGATCTTGTAAACGGCAAACACGCCGACGAAGTGCGCTTTGTCTTCCACGCGATCTTTTTTGACATTCGCGAGAATTTGGGGGGAATTGCGTTTCGGTATAATCGAGATCTTTCCGATAATATTTTGCTCCGCGGTTTGCCACAGATGACCAAACAGATCATGTCGGGTTGTGATTGCAACGGCAAAAAGACGAAAGCGCAGCGCAAAGCGGAAAAAGCGGATAAAAGCGTACAAAACGAAAACACTAAATAAGAGAAAAAGTTCGGCGAAAGCCGATAGGAGATAATAATGAAAGAATATTACGAACTTCTCGGTTTAACCGAAGATGCAACGGACGAAGAAATTGACGTGCGTTATCAAGAACTTCGCGATAAATACCGCGAGGACAGATGGTTGGACGGGGAAGCTGGCAACAATGCCGCCAAGATGCTGACGAAATTGGAAACGGCGTACAAAGAGATTAAAGATGCTCGCAAGGAACGTAGTGAAAATACGTCTGGACCTAGCTCCTTTGAAGAGATTGCGGAGCTGTTAAAGCAAGATAAGGTGGCAGAGGCACAGTCCGCTTTGGATAAGTTTGATCAACGTTCGGCGGAGTGGCATTATTTGCAGGCGGTCGTCTATTATAAGAAAAATTGGACGAACGACAGCAAAAAACAGTTGGAAATCGCTATGCAAATGGATCCGTCCAACAGCAAATACCGTGCGGCGTATTCCAAGATGAATGCCAAAAACGAGTATAACAATCAGTCGGCATACGGTAATGGTGGCGGTGCATATCAAAATCCTTACAACAATCAGCCCCCGCAGGGCGATAAGGAACAGATGGGCGGCGGCGTTTGCTCCGATTGCTGTTCGTTTTGTTATACCTATCTTTGTGTAAGCTGCTTATTTGATATTTGTTGCAGTTGCAGATAATAGAAATTCTGACGCAACCGTTTGTTGCGTCATCACCTAAGGGAAAAAGGAGCGCTTAAGCGCTCTTTTAACAATAAAGGCCCCTATACGGGTCGAAACGAGATGAAAAATGAGAAAAATAACGGCGTATGAAATAGCGCTTTCGGCGCTCGCTTGCGCGTTATCTACGATTATTTTGGTGTTGGGCGTGTACTCGGACGTGTTGCTGTTTACAGGCTATCTATTGGCGACGATCGCCTTGATGTTGCCGCTTGCCAAAAAGAGTTGGTGGGGATACGCGCTCGCATATATAGCGACTTGTATACTGTCTTTCGTGTTCGCGGCGGCGCGCTTTTGGGATATTATACCATTCGCGATGTTTTTCGGGTTGCATCCCCTTGTCAACGAGCTGCAATTAAAAACGAAAATCAACCGTTGGCTTGCTTGCGGGATTAAAGCGGTGTGGTTTGACGGGACGCTTTGGGTAATTTGGAAATTTATCGTACTTACGACAGGGGTTACGTATTTTGATCAGTTTATCATCCCGATTATTTTCATCGCAGGAACGGGGCTTTTCATTTTATACGACTACGCTATGTACAAATGGCGGTTTTGGGTTAATAATCTGGTTCGAAGAATCACAAAAAAATAAAAAAATTAATAGGCGCTATAAAAGAAACTTCTAGCCTTAGCGGGCATAGGGGGGAAGGGTATGATTGAAAAAAACGACGTTATTAACGCGGTTTGCGACGGAATCGGCTCGAATGGCGAAGGGATTATTCGGCACGGGGGGATTACTTTCTTCGTGCCTGCTTGTTTACCAGGCGAAAAAATCCGTTTTCGCGTATTGAAAGTCAAGGGCAACGTGGGCTATGGCAAGGCGGAAGAGATTTTAACGCCTGCCGAAGAACGCGTCCGCGTTAAATGTCCCGTGTTTTCCAAATGCGGCGGGTGCTGTTTGCAGCACCTGGATTATCCCGCGCAGTTGGAACATAAAGCAACCGCCGTCAAGGATGCTTTGCGCAAGATCGGCGGGTTACATATCGACGTGCCGACCGCCGTTAAAAGCGATATGTCCTATGGGTATCGCAACAAATTGCAAATTCCCGTGGGCGTGGATAGGGACGGAAATACGGTTGTCGGTTTTTATGCCGAACACAGTCACCGTATCGTGCCCGTTACCGCCTGCGCCATTCATCCCGAATGGGCGGAAAAACTGATCGCCGTGGTCAAACGGTATATGACGGAATGCGCCGTTAAAGGTTACGACGAAGAGAAAAAATCGGGCTTAGTGCGTCATATCGTTGCACGCGAAATCGGCGGGAAATTTATCGTGACGATCGTCGTGGCAAAGCGTGAAGTGCCCAACGTTGGGTATCTGGCTGGATTGCTTTCGGGTATATTTAAAGAGTTTTCGCTCTATCTCAACGTGAACGATTCGGACACGAACGTAATCCTTGGAAAAGAGTTTCATCTCGTACACGGGGCGGGCTTTTTCGAAGCGGAAGAGCAAGGGATCGTGTACGAAGCGGGGCCTGTTACTTTCTTACAAGTCAACGAAAACGTGCGTACAAAGTTGTACAAAGACGCCTTAAAAACGGTGTGCCACGACGGCGACGAAGTGGTGATCGACGCGTATTCGGGCGGCGGCTTGCTGACGGCGATGATTGCGAAGAAAGCGAAACGGGTGTACGGCATCGAGTTAGAAAAAGAGGCGTCCAAATGCGCCGATTCGCTGAAAGATAAGAACGGCTTGACGAATATGACAAATATTTGCGGGTACGTGGAAAAGGAATTGCCCGCGGTTTTGGCGGCGGAAAAGGGCGAAAAATTGCGCTTAATCTTAGATCCGCCCCGCGCGGGGATTGCCCGCAGCGTGCTGTTTGCGCTGTTAGAGAGTAAAATTCCGCAGTTGACGTTGATCAGTTGTAATCCTGCGACGTTGGCGCGGGATCTGGGGATTTTGAGCGGACGCTTGATTGAAAAAGACGGCGAACTAGTCAAAAATCCCGCGTACGCCGACCTGGCGGACGGCGAAACGCTTGGCGGGTATTACGCGATAGAGCGTATTCAACCGTACGACATGTTCCCGCAGACAAAGCACGTCGAAACGTTAGTCGTTTTACAGAGAAAATAAAATGAAAAAAACGATAAAAAGGGACTACGGTTTTGTAGTCCCTTTTAAAATTGTGGTAAGGCGTTAACGAAAGGCGTTAACGAGTTGCCTTTTTTCGCAGGATATAATCTTGGTTGATCATGCCATTTCCAAGGTCTATATCGATTACTTTTTCAACGATAAAGCCGTTTTTTCGGTAGCATTTTACAGCGCGTTCGTTCCCTTGATTCACGTTTAAAACAACGTCCTTGCCACGTTTTAACAGCTCGGCAAAGATTTTTTCAGGATACCCCTTGCCGCGGGCGGTGGGCAGAAGATACAGCTTGTCCAAATATACTTCGTTTTCCCGTTCCTGGATTACCAAAACGCCGACGTCGTCTATGCGAAAATACTCGTAGCCCTGCATACGGTACGCGTTCAAGCCCTTTGGCGAGAAATATTTGTCGAGTAAAAAATCAATTTGTGTTGCGGGTAAAATATCGCCGTACGTTTCATGCCAGATTGGGCGCATAAATTCGTACAAGCCGTCAAAATCTTGTTCGGTAAATGCCGTTAACATACACACTCCTAAAAAGCTTTCTTATTTTTATATTATAGATTAAAAAATTGTATTTGTCCATTATTTTTTGTCTTTCGTTGACAAAAGATGGGGAATATGCTACAATACAGGAAAAGATAAATGAAAAGGTGACGGTATGAAAGAGTACGAAAGTTTTGCAAGAATTGGCGTTGAGCCGCACAGAAGTTATTATATCCCTTTTGCAGAAACGGACAAAATCAAAACCGTTTACGGGATTGTGGATAGAAAATCAAGCAGCCGCTTTTTGTCTTTGGACGGCGTTTGGCAGATCAAGCAGCACCGTTCCGTGTACGAGGCGGACGTCAACGAAACCCTTGACGATACGATCCCCGTGCCTGCCTGTGTACAGATGCACGGCTACGATCAAAAGCAGTATCTCAACGTGCAATATCCTTTCCCCGTGCTGTTGCCCCACGTCACGCGCGACAACCCCTGTTGGCATTACCGCCGCGCGTTCACGCTGGATAAAAAGGACGGCGAGAGATATTATCTTAACTTCGAGGGCGTAGACAACGCTTTTTATCTGTACGTCAACGGCACGTATAAGGGATATTCGCAAATTTCGCACGCGACCAGCGAGTTTGACGTTACCGATCTTGTGAAAGATGGCGAAAACCGCGTGGACGTGTTCGTATTAAAATGGAGCATTTCTACCTATTTGGAATGTCAGGACAAGTACCGTTTTTCGGGGATTTTCCGCAGCGTGTACCTTTTGAAACGACCTGAAAAGCATATTCGCGATTACCGTATTCAAACTTCGTTTGCGGGAAATTACGGCGTGTTGACCTTTATCAATGAAAGCGAAGAGGATATTCGTTTAGAATTTTTACGGAATGCGGCGTTTGTAAAAGCGGGGGGACGTGTCGAGTTTACGGTGAAAAACCCGAAAAAATGGACGGCAGAAAACCCGAATTTGTACACCCTTACTCTGTTTTCCCAAGGGGAAAAGATCGTGGAAAAGGTCGGTTTCCGTGAAGTGCATATCGACGGCAAGGTATTCAAGATCAACGGCGAGCATATCAAACTGAAAGGGGTAAACCGTCATGATTTCAACACCGATACGGGCGCGACGGTCAGCCTTGCGAATATCGTGCAGGATCTGCGTTTGATGAAAAAGCTGAACGTGAACGCGGTGCGTACGTCGCACTATCCAAATATGCCCGAATTTTATCAGCTTTGCGACAAGATCGGTCTGTTCGTCATGGACGAAGCGGATCTGGAAATGCACGGCGCGGCGACACGTGACGGGGGGTACGACCATAAACTTTGGTCAGAGTACGCCGAAAACGAGATTTTTGCGGACGGGATTTTGGACAGACATACCGCGCTTGTGGAAAGGGACAAAAACCGTCCTTGCGTCATTATTTGGTCGCTTGGCAACGAAAGCTCGTTCGGGAAAGCCTTTTTCAAGGGGGTGAAATATATCCGTAAACGCGACACGTCCCGCCCCGTTCATTACGAAGGCTTGCAGGAAGCGAATAAAAAATATTATTATACAAAGCTCGTAGACATGGTCAGCATGATGTATCCGAGTATTGAAAAAATTGAAAAGGACGTTTTAAAGAACCTGAAAGAAACTCGTCCGTTCGTGTTGTGCGAATACACGCACGCCATGGGGAACAGTTGCGGGGATATTGCCGATTATTGGCAGGTTATTAACGCGAACGATCAATGCATGGGCGGGTTCGTTTGGGAATGGGCGGACCACGGCGTACGCACGAAGAAAGGCTTTTTGTACGGCGGGGATTTTGGCGAGAGAGAACACGACGGCAACTTCTGCTGCGACGGTTTGGTAACGCCCGATCGAAAAGTAAAATCTGCCGCTTTGGAAATGCAGGCGGTCTACGGCGGCAAAACCACCGCGCAAAGAAAAGACGTCAAGTTGCCGCCTATTGAAAACAGCGGCGCGAAAATCGAAATTGCGGTGGACGAGTACACGGGCGAGCTTACGTCGCTTAGGGTAAACGGCGTGGAAGTTTTAAAAACGCCCATGACGTTCAACGTCAACCGCTATACGGACAACGATCGTCTGTTGTTGCCGAAATGGGATACGCAGTACCGCCTTGGCGAATGTAAATCCTGTGTGTACGACATGGAACGCCTTGAAAACGGCTATGCATTTACGGGCGCAATCGCGGCGAATTGCCGCATGCCGATCGTAGAGTTTACGGTAAAATATCTTGTCGGCAAAGGCACGCTGACGGTGGAAACGGAATACAAAATCCCCGACGACGTGCAGCGTTTACCCCGCTTTGGCTTGGAATTTGCCGTCGATCAAAAATATCAAAATTTTGCCTTTGTCGGCTTTGGCAAAGGGGAGAGCTACGTGGACAAACGGGCGGCAAACGAATACGGCTATTTTGAAAGCACCGCCGCCGAAAATTACGAGTATAATTACATCCGACCGCAGGAAAGCGGCAGTCATTACGCAAGCAAATATTTGCGTTTGGACGGACTTTTTGCGCTGACGGCAGAAAAGGAATTTTCCTTCTCGGTCAATCCCTACACGACGGCGCAAATCATCGGCGCGAAACACAATTTCGAGCTGCCGAAAAACGATTTTGTCAATATTTGCGTGGATTTGGGTATGCGCGGCGTGGGATCGCACTCTTGCGGGCCTGATTTGGACGAAAAATACGAAATTCCCAAATCGGGCAAAAACGTTTTCACGTTCACGTTTTGATTAGATGAGCGCAAATTGCGTTTACATTACGCGCCCCTTGTAAAAGACAAGGGGCGTTTTTCCTTTTCGCGGCGATTTTGTTGACAAAATCAGGAAAGCGTGCTATACTGAAAACCGATAACGAAAAAAACCGAAAGGGAACGGAGCGTAAAATGTCGGCGGAAATGGGCGAAAACGAAAATAAGACGAAGAAGACCTTTTACGAAAAAATCAAAGGTTTGACGGATAAGTTGGATAGCATGAAAACGGCGAAAGCGTGGCTGTGGGCGGTATTGATCTTCGCGTTTAGCCTTGCGTTTGTCATGCTGCCGTTCGTCTTCCGCGGCACGTATACCGTGTGGACGGGTATGAGCGGCGACGGCGCAACGCAGTTTATCACCTTTTTCGAACACATGAAAGGGCTGGGTTGGCTGAAAGCGATTGGCAATTACGATTTTTACGTGGGGTTGGGCGGCGATTATCTCACGTCCTTTTCCTTTTATTCGCTGTTCGATCCGTTCAATTTAATTTTGTTCGGGTTGCCCTTTAACGCGATGGCAAATTACACGCTGACGATGGCGTGTAAACAGCTTGCTTGCGGGCTGACCATGTTCGCGTATTTGCGGTATAAAAAAGTAACGAATTCCCGCGCGATTATGCTATCGGCGGCGTATATGCTGTCGGGGTTCGTGGCGTTTACCTTTGTGCGCCATTACAATTTGGCGGTTGGGCCTATCTATTTGCCTTTGGCAATTATGGGCGTGGATAAGCTGTTCAATAAGGAACGCCCCTATATCTTTATCGTGGCGTTGTTTCTTTGTTTGACGTCTAATTTCTACGTATTTTTCTCGCTGAGCGTCTTCGTCGTGGCGTATGCAATCGCTTACTATTTCCACGATTGTGCGTTAAGGGGCGAAAAGAAGAGAGTAAAGGGCTTTTTTGCAAGGCTTGTGCCGATTGGGGCGTATTACCTTTTGGCGGTGGTGCTGGCGGGCGTAGTGCTTTTGCCGAATTTATACGGGTATTTGCATGCGGCGCGGAGCGGTTCTAAGGGCGTGGACGTGTTTAATTTTACGACGTTTTTGTCGCAGAGCGCGTCGTTGTTCGTGCCTATGACGGGGAAGAATTACAGCGTCGTATCCGTCAATTTGGCAAACGCGGTTTTGGCGCTGTACGCGCTCTTTAAAAAGGACAAACGGACGCGTATGCACGGCATTTTCGTTATCGTTTTGACGATCGGGTACGTTATGCCCCTGTTCGGCTATGCGATGAATATTTTCAATTACAGTAACAACCGTTGGTCGTACGGATTGAATTTCTTTGTGTATGTGATGATCGGTCTGCAATCGACGGACGGCGACGAAAGGGTATACGACGATGCGTCCATCAAAAAAATCAATGGATTTTTCGGGACGTATCTTGCAATCATTTTGATTAGTATCGTGCCGGCTATTTTGACGACGGCATTTGCGGGTATGCCGTGGAAAGTTATTCTCATTATGTCGTTATTTATTTTTGCCGTAGTGGGTATTGTCTTCGGCGTGAGAGCTTTGGTATTTCGCGTGATGCTCCGCGTGGTGCGAAGGATTGCACCTAAAGGCAAAATCAAACTGCACCAATTTTTCCAAAAGCTCTATCAGCCCACGGTGTTGTTCGTTTTAGGGTTTGTATTGACGGTCGGGTATTGTTTCGGCTATTATGCGATTTATTCGTCCCAACACGACGGCAAGGAACGGTATAGCGCGCTTTTCTCGCAAGAAGAGAAATTTATCGCGGAACAAAGCGAAAACGAATTTTTCCGCGGGGATTCGCTTGCCACGGGGGTATGGTACGATAATTTCGCAACGCGCGGCATAAATAACGGATATTACGGAACGACGTTGTATAACTCCATTTCAGACAGCGGCGTGTACGAATTTTTGTGCGAAAACGGCGTGTATAACCCCGCGCAAAATTTGGGTATGGGCGGCTTGGACGGACGGTACGCGCTGCAAACCTTGCTGTCCGTAAAATATAGCTACGACGTGCTTGGTCAGCCCTACGGATTTACCAAAATGGACGGGTACGAATATCTGTACAAAAACGAAAATTATCTGCCGTTTGGGTTTATGACGGACAAGGTTTATTCGCACGAGCAATATCTAGCGTTGCCCGTTTTGGAAAGACAATATATGCTGTTGGACGGCGTGGTTTTGGACGGCGCGGAGGAAATGGAAGAGTATTTCGGCGCATTGAAAATCCACCCGATCGTAGGTCTTCGCAGAGTAGGTCGTGGCGGGTTTGCAAGCGGCAAGCGAGAGTTTTCGATCAGTATGAAAAATGAAACCGATTACCGTGGGCATGAGATCTATCTAGCGATTAAGGGCGTAAAGGACGTGTACAAAAATAACACGACGCTGCTTGTCAACTGCAACGGCGTGGAAAAGGAATACGCCTATTCGCCTAAGGGGAATTTGATGTACAGCGAGCAGCGGGATATTTATCTCAATTTCGGCGTGGTTGGGCAGGACGTTACGAAGTTGGATTTTGTGTTGTCTATGTCGGAAGGCAGAGAGATTGAGTTTGACGGCGTGGAGATTTACGCTGCGCCCGTGGTGCAAACGCAGTCGTCCTTGGAAAAGCTTTCGCAAACGTCGCATTTGGAAAACGTGCGGTTTAGCGACAAGGGCTTGACGGGCGCGTTGAATTGCGCGACGGACGGGTATTTGGTGCTGACGTTGCCGTACTCGGAAGGATGGACGGCGTACGTGGACGGCGTGGAAACGGAAATTTTGAAAGCGGACACGGCGTTTATGGCGTTGAAGATCGCGGGTAAAAACGAAACGCAAACCATAGAACTTCGCTATGCAACGCCCTATTTAGAAGAAGGAAAAGCGGTTAGCTTTTTAGGCGTCGGCGGCTTGGGTTGCGTGATCTTGGGCGACACGGCTTGGCGCTTGATCAAGAAGAAAAAGAACAAAGAACAAGGGGATGACGACCATGTTTAATCAAAAAATGTATCAGTTAGGGAGTAAACGTTCGACAATCCGTGAGATTTTTGAATACGCAAAAAAACGTAGCGCGGAGATCGGCGCGGAAAACGTTTTCGATTTTTCCATCGGCAATCCGTCCGTGCCCGCGCCCGACGCGGTAAACGAAAGCATTTGCCGTATCGTCAACGAAATGCCGTCCGTGGCGTTACACGGTTATACGTCCGCGCAGGGCGATAAATTCGTGCGGGATACGATCGCGGAAAAATTTACGGCGCGCTTTGGCGTAGATCTTTCGGGCGACGATTTATACATGACTTGCGGGGCGGCGGCGTCTTTGACGATCACTTTCCACGCGCTCGCAAACGCAGGGGACGAATTTATCGTCTTTGCGCCCTATTTCCCCGAATACGCGGTGTTTGTGTCGGGGACGGGGGCAAAGCTCACCGTTTTGCCGTCCGACGAAAAGACCATGCTGCCCGATTTCGACGCCTTGGAAAAGGCGATGAACCCCCACGTGAAAGGGGTGCTGATCAATTCCCCCAACAATCCGTCAGGGGTGGTGTACGGCGGCGCGACGATCGCCCGCCTTGCCGAAATTTTGCAAAAATATTCCGCGCAATTTGGCGCGCCGATCTATCTCATTTCCGACGAGCCGTACCGTGAACTCGTGTACGACAAGGAAACGGTTGTGCCTTGCGTGATGAAATATTACGACAATTCGATCATCTGTTATTCCTATTCCAAATCGCTGTCTATGCCGGGCGAACGCGTGGGGTATATCGCGGTCAATCCCAAGGCGACGGACGCAAAAGCGGTGTACGCGGCGGTGTGCGGCGCAGGGCGAATTTTGGGCTTTGTGTGCGCCCCCGCGCTCTTCCAGCGGGTTGCGGCGGAATGCGACGGCATGACGGCGGATTTAAGCGTGTACAAGCGCAACCGCGATCTTTTGTACAACGGTTTGACCGATTGCGGATTTACCTGCGTGTACCCCGACGGCGCGTTTTACCTGTTTGTAAAGGCGGCGGAAGAAGACGCGGCGGCGTTCTGCGAGCGGGCGAAGAAATACGAATTGTTGCTGGTCAACGGCGCGGATTTTGGATATAAAGGCTGGGTACGTATCGCCTATTGCGTACAGACGGAGCGCATTGAAGAGGCGTTGCCGCTGTTTAAAAAATTGGCGGAAGAATACGGATTGTAAGCCGTTTTTTCGATTTTCCGTGAACAAGAACGAAGAAATTGCAAAGAAAATGCTCGTTCGATAAAATTCGACAAAAGTAGTGCAAAACAGACAAAAGCAGACAGGCGAATTTTGCATAAAAAAGTTGAAAAAGAGCTCTCTTTTTGTTATACTATATATACAATATAAATATCGCGCATGCGATAAAACAAAAGGAGACGATGGTATGAAGACGAAAGAAGTATTGCAGGAAAAAACGGTGGCGGTGGCGGATTTTACCAAGGCGCTTTGCGCGCTTGCGCGGGAACATTTAATAGGACTGGTTAAAACGGTGGGTGAAAATGAATTTATTTTTTCCTTACCCGGCGGAATAAAGACCTTTCGCCTGTGTGTAACGGAGGAAAAAAGTGCGTAAAAAAGCCGAAAAACGTTGCAAAAAATAATTTTTTCAAAAATTAAAAAAAATTTAAAAAAGCTTGAAAAAAAGATTGACATCCCCTTGAAAGTGTGATAAACTTAATTGCACGCACCCAAAAGGGGGTGTAATTTTTTGTATGGAGTTTTTTGATTATGGCAGGTAAAGCTAAAACCGCTAGAGCGAAAATCACGTTTGAATGTACGGAGTGCAAACAGAGAAACTACGACACTATTAAGAACAAGAAGAACGATCCTGACAGACTCGTTTTGAGCAAATATTGTCCTTTCTGCAGAAAGCACACCGAACACAAAGAGTCTAAATAATCCATTTTGGCGCGCGGTGAGCATGAAAAATACGGCTTATCCGCTTGCGCATACGAGGTAACAGATGGCAAACGCAACTAAGGCAAAGAATAAAAAACCCAACTGGTTTAAGCGCGCTGGCGCAAAGATCAAGGAAACGTTCTCCGAACTCAAAAGAGTAACGTGGCCTAAATTTACCACGGTTTTGAAAACGACGGGCGTTGTTCTGGTTATCGTGGCGGCATTCCTTTTGATCGTTACGGGCGTTGACTTGGGCTTGATGAAGCTGTTAGGGCTTCTGACGAAGTAAGTCGGGGGGACTATATATGCCAATGAACGAAGAACCTAAATGGTATATCCTGCATACCTATTCGGGGTATGAGGCTATGGTAAAGGACAACCTGGAAAAGTTGATCGAGAACAACAATCTCGGCGACTATATCGTGGATTTGAAGATCCCGATGGAACAGGTAATCGAGGAGAAGAACGGCAAACGCAAGATCGTTGAGAAGAAACTTCTTCCTTGTTACGTCTTTATCAAAATGATTTATACCAATCAGATTTGGTATTACGTCACCAGTACGCGTGGCGTAACGGGTTTTTGCGGTCCTCAGGGCAGACCGATCCCGATGAAGGCGGAAGAAATCCGCAAAATGCGCTTGGAAGAATACGTTTCCGACGAAGTTTTCGCGCTCGGCGATACCGTTTCGATCGAAGACGGTCCTTTGAAGGGATTCTTTGGTACGATCAAGGAATTGAATTCGACGGCGCAAAAGGCGAAGATCGCTACCACTATGTTCGGCAGAACGACGGACGTGGAAGTGGAATATATCCAAATCCGCAAGGTAGACGCGCCGTTGCCCGAAGAAACGACGGACGAAGAATAATCCGTCAAATACAAA
>JAZSJN010000113.1:0-4439 GCA_045534315.1 Candidatus Scatosoma sp. | reverse complement strand
CTGAATATGAACCTGACCTTTGTCAATCTTTTTAAGTTCTCTACGCTTACGAGAAGCGACTTTCTTTACTTGTGCCATACTTTCATCGCCTCCTCAATTATTTCTTCTTGCCTGCGATCGCGCGTGCAGGACCTTTACGCGTACGAGCGTTTCTCTTCGTGCTCTGTCCGCGTACGGGCAAGCCCTTTCTGTGACGGATGCCACGATAGCAACCGATTTCCATAAGGCGCTTGATGTTGAGGGAAACTTCGCTGCGAAGTTCACCTTCTACTCTAAGGTTATGATCGATATATTCTCTCAATTTGGAAACGTCGTTCTCGTCGAGATCTTTAACTCTCGTATCGGGATTGATGCCCGTTTCCGCGAGAATTTTTTTGGAAGTCGTCAAACCGATACCGTAAATATAGGTAAGCCCGATTTCGACTCTCTTTTCTCTGGGTAAATCCACACCGGCAATACGTGCCATAGATTTTTGTCCTCCATTTGTTTAATCTTTTTTATTTTTTCTTTATATCGCCAACAAGCACGCAACGTTTGGTAGTGGAAAATACCGCGCGTAACGTACCGTATTATTTTCGTGATTTGTTTATCCTTCGTTTGCATTTTGGACGCCTGTCCGTGCCCCGTTTTCACGGAAAATCGCACCGAGGGATAAACGCAACAAAACTGAGTTTCCGTAAAATTACGGAAATTCAGCTTGATTACACTATTCTTTTTTTGGGAAAATATCAACTTTTACGCGACATCCCCCAAATTACGGCATGATACTATTTTACCATATTCTGTCAAGGGTTGTCAACTATTTTTCGATACTTTCTTGTATTATTTTTTAGCCCTGTCTCTGTTTGTGGCTCTTGCTCTTGGAGCAGATAACCATAACTCTGCCGTTTCTCTTGATAACTTTGCACTTATCGCACATAGGTTTTACAGAAGGTTTAACTTTCATTGTAATTTCTCCTTGTTAATTAAAAGTCTTTCGTCGCTAAAATTTTTACGACTTGCTACGCCATGTGATTCTGCCTTTCGTCAAATCATACGGACTCATTTCCAATTTTACCGTATCGCCCTCGATGATTCTGATATAGTTCATTCTAAGCTTACCGGAAATATACGCCGTGATTATGTGACCGTTGGAAAGTTGCACTCTGAACGTTGCGTTGGGCAACGCTTCGATAACTTTCCCTTCCGCTTCGATTACGTCGTCTTTGGACACAGAAATTCCCTCCGAATTTTTATCGCGTCGGTTATTGACCGTCGCCGTTATTTTTCATGTTTGCGCTTCACTCTTACAACGTAAGAATTTCCACGCCGTCTTCGCGCACCACAACCGTATTTTCATAATGCGCCGCAGGTTTGCCGTCGATTGTCACCGCCGTCCAGCCGTCCCGTAACACGTTTACTTTCCAGCTGCCCATAGCAATCATCGGTTCGATGCACAACACCGTGCCCGCTTTTAAACGAACACCCGTACCCAACTTTCCGTAGTTCGGAACAGACGGATCTTCGTGCATTTCCTTGCCAATACCGTGACCGGTATAGGAACGAATGACTCCGTACCCGAAACTTTCCGCATGCTTTTGCACCCGATAACCGATATCAAACAAAGGCGTACCCGCTTTCAATCCTTCGATGGCTTTAAAGAAACATTCTTCCGTTACCTGTACGAGTTTTTTCGTTTCCGGCGCAACACCACCAACGCAGAACGTTCTGCAAGCGTCCCCGTGATAGCCGTTTTTATCAGCTACTACGTCAACGCTGACAATGTCGCCGTCCTGGATCACTCGATCGTCGGGAATACCGTGTACGACCACTTCGTTGATCGAAATGCAAGCCGACGCGGGAAAACCGCCGTATCCAAGGCAGGAAGGATTCGCGCCCTCCGAGCGGATAAACCGCTCGATCAAAACGTCTAGCTCTTTCGTTGTCATCCCCGCATGGATCTTCTCCCCTACGAAGTTGAGCGTGTCGCGGACGATTCGACAAGACTGACGAATCAATTCAATTTCTTTTTCGCTCTTTACGTGAATCATAACTTATTTATTCATGGCGTCGAGCTTTTTCGATACTTTTTCAAAAACGTCCTCGGGCGTCGTATTTCCAACGACGTTGAAAAGGATTCCCTTTTTCGTGTAATACTCGATCAAGGGCGACGTCTGCGCGTTATACACGTCCAGACGGCTTTGTACCGTTTCGGGATTGTCGTCCTTTCTTTGATACAGTTCCCCGCCGCAACGCGCGCAGTCGGTCTTATCGCCAAGTCTCGAAATGTGATAGCTTTCGCCGCAATTCTTGCAAACACGTCTGCCGCAAAGTCTGTCCATCAGCAACGCATGATCTACGTCAATATTGATTACGAGATCGATCTTTGCAATTTTGTCCAGCGCCTCTGCCTGCGCGATCGTACGGGGAAAACCGTCGAGCATATAACCGTTTTTACAGTCTTCCCTTGAAATGCGGTCTTCCACGATTTTGCAAGTAACTTCATCGGGAACAAGCTGTCCCTTATCGATGAAAGATTTTGCAAGAACCCCGATAGGGGTTTGGTTTTTGATATTTTCTCTAAAGATGTCACCCGTTGAAATATGGGGCAATTGATACGCGTCCGAAATTTTCGACGCTTGCGTACCTTTTCCCGCGCCGGGCGCACCGAGTAAAATGATGTTCATAGCTGCCTCCCCGAAAATTACGTATGTATTCTTTGGTTTAGCCGCTCTCCGCGCCCATTTGTACGAGCGCGGAAAACGTTACGTCTTACTTTAAGAATCCTTTGTAATTCTTCATCATCAGCTGCGCCTGCAATTGCTTTTCAAATTCCATAGCGCAGGATACTACAATGAGAATACCCGTCGTAGAGAATACGTTGACAAGGTCGAACGATGCCCACGCGAACGCCACGGAAGGAATAAACGCAACCAACGAAAGATAGATAGCGCCGAACAACGTGATACGGTTGGATATCTTTTTAAGATAAGCCTCCGTTGCTTTACCGGGACGAATACCCTGAATAAAGCCGCCGTTTTGCTGAATGTTCTTGGATACGTCTTCGGGATTGAACTGCATCTGCGCATAGAAGAACGAGAATGCAAAAATCAACACACAGAGCACGAGCGTATAAACCACTGCGCCCCAACCCGTTGCCGAAGCCGACATGTAATTATTCCAAAATCTCGTAAAGCCGCCGCTTGCATCGGGGTCTGCCATACTCGCGATCATTTGAGGGAAACTCAAAATCGAGAACGCAAAGATCAAAGGCATAACGCCGCCACTGCTGATTCTGATGGGAATCGAAGACGACTGACCGCCGTACATTTTTCTGCCACGAATCTGTTTTGCATACTGTACGGGAACTTTTCTTTCGGAAAGGTCTACGTATACGATTGCAAAGAAGATAAGCGCACATACAATAAAGAACGCTACGATATCCCAAATTTGATCAATATCCTGAGGAACGGTCTTCGCTTTACCGAAGAGCATTTCACCAGCCGTTGCGATGATACCTACGAAGATGATCATCGATTGACCGTTGCCTACACCGTAGTCGGTAATTCTTTCACCGATCCACATAACGATAAGCGCCCCTGCTGTATATACGATCGTCATGAATACCGCGATCATCCACGTATTGCCTTTTACAATCTGTAAAACGCCTTCATCAAGCGCACCGCTTGTACGTGCAAAGTTGATAATAATGCCGACAGCCTGAATAACAGCCAGAAGAATGGTAAGATATCTCGTATATTGCGAAATCTTTTTACGTCCTTCTTCGCCCTGTTTGGACAGCCTTTCAAGCGCAGGAATACCCACGGAAAGAAGCTGCATAATAATAGATGCGTTGATGTAAGGCCCAATACCGAGCGAGAACAACGTACCTTGCGCTAACGCGCCACCGGTAATACTGCTCATCAACGTCAAGAAGTCATTTCCGCCACTGGTAACGATTTCTTTAAAAGCCGTAGAGTCAATACCCGGAACAGGGATGAAACAACCGATACGGAACACCAGCAAGAGCAGGAGCATCATATAGACTTTACGTCTGATCTCCTTAACTTTGAATGCATTAATGATTGTTTGTAACATTTTTTTCTCCGTTAAGTTATTTTTCGCAAGGTTCGATTACCGCCGCGCGTGAAACAAACCTGCGTCTGGGGAGAAATAATGCGAACAGCGGAAAATCGCGTGATGCAATTTTCCGTGTCACAAATTCCTTGTTAGATGATCTCCGCCGTGCCTTTCGCAGCTTCGATAGCTGCCTTTGCGGATTCGGAGAACTTCGCCGCTTTCACGGTAAGAGCAACCTTGAGTTCGCCGTTGCCCAGAACTTTCAATCCGCTGTTATTTTTAACTTCTTTAGCAAGTCCGTTTTCCATCACGAAGCCATAGTCCACAACCGTACCTGCAGGAATTTCTGCAAGGTCGGAAAGGTTTACGATCACGTATAC
>JAZSJN010000160.1:0-16930 GCA_045534315.1 Candidatus Scatosoma sp. | reverse complement strand
AACCCGTCGAGTACCTGTATTTGCTCGGCGCCGTATTCGGCTTCTATTCTTTCCGCCATAGTTGAATTTTGCCTCCTGATTTTTTCACACTTTCCCTTTTTTGCTTTGCAAAAAGGGAAAAATACCATTTTGCCCTTTCATTATAACACATTTTTTTTGAAATGTACAGCGTTTGAACGAAACTTTTTGACCTTTTGCGTGGATTATTTTTTATTTTGCCGTTTTTCGCATTCTTTTTGCCGTTGACGGGGTTTTGTCGCCACCGCCGAGTAAGAATACGCACCCCTTGTTCTTCGCCCGATTTCGCCGCATTTTTGCTCTTTGTCCTTCTTTTATCTGCGTCTTACCGCAAAAGCGTAAAACCAAAGGAAGTTTAATATCAAATATTGACATTTTATTTTTTATATGCTATACTGAGGAAAAACGAAAAATAACGAGGGCGTTTATGAGTTTTTACGAGTATGAGGCAGAGAATATACAGCGGTTTTATTTTGCGCGGCGAGGCGATTTTGAAACTGCCCCTCATTTTCACGGCGCGGTGGAGTTTCATTTCGTCGAAGATGGCGAGCAAGAAATTATCGTGGACGGACAACGAAAAATCATGAGGCGTGGCGACGCCTGTTTTTGCGACGGATTTTCCGTACATCAACTCAGTCCTCTAAAAGGGAAATCCGCATTTTGCTTACTGTTTAGCGCAGAGTTTTTCGCGCCGTCCTTTTCCTTTTTTAACGGCAAAAAACCACCCACCTTTTTCCGCTTTGAACAATTTGATCTTTTGCGCGGTCTATATACTCTTTGCGGACAAGAACGGGAAAACGACGAGGCGCGGTACGCAACCCTAGGGGGCGCGGTGCAGTTATTACTCGGCGCGATCGCAGAAACCGTACCCTTTGTTGCTTATAAAACGGAACGGAAAAACTCGCTCGTCTGTAACGTTTTGCAGTACGCACAGCGGCACGTAGACAAAAACCTTTCGTTGACAGCGGTCGCCAAGGAATTTGGCTATTCGCACGAACATCTTTCGCGCATTTTACACAAATATCTTCCCGAAAATTGGAACACCTACGTTAATCGCTTGCGCGCAAGGCACGCGGATGTGCTCTTGAAAAACGATCCGCAGCTCTCCGTTTTATCCGCCGCGTTTGCCTGCGGATTTGACAGCCCCAACACCTTTTACCGCGCCTATAAAAAAGAATTTGGAAAACCGCCCCGCCATAGCCCGTAAAACAATCAATTTTTGACATAATAATCGCAAACTTTGACAAGACGGACTATGCTTTGGAAGATATAATAAGGTCACAAAATCAATCCTTTCAAGGGGGAACACCATGGAAAAGAAAATTTACACCGTTGCTATTTTAGGCTTGGGCGGCAGGGGGGCAGACGCCTACGGCTGGCTGCTCCACAAGGCGACCGACCGTTTTAAAATCGTTGCGCTCTGCGATCTTAAACCCGAACGTATCGACATGTTCAGCGCAGCGTTTAACGTACCCAAGGAAAACTGCTTTACGAGCGACGACGAATTTTTAAAAGAAAAACGCGCGGATCTGCTGCTGATTGCAACGCCCGACACCTGTCACGTGCGCCACGCGCTTAAAGGTTTTGCGCTCGGCTACGATCTCATGGTGGAAAAACCGCTCTCGGATAACGAAGACGAATGTTTGCAACTGCTCGACGCGCAGAAAAAGGCGGGAACGAAAGCGCTCGTTTGCCACGTTTTGCGCTACGCGCCCGCGTTTATGAAGATGGCAGAACTGCTTGACGCAGGCAAAATCGGAAGGTTGGTATTAATCTCCGCGCTCGAACGGGTTGGATACGCCCATCAATCGCACAGCTACGTCCGCGGTAATTGGCGCAATCGCAAGGTTGCTGCGCCTATGATTTTGGCAAAATGCTGTCACGATCTCGACTTGTTGCAATTTTATGCAAAATCAAAATGTAAAACGGTGTCGTCCGTAGGGGATTTGACCTACTTTAAGGACGAAAACGCGCCCGAAGGCGCGACCAAACGTTGTTTGGATTGCCCCCATCAAGACAGCTGTCCGTACAGCGCAAAAACGCAATATCTTACCAATTGGAAGAACGCAGGCTTGCCCGAAGACTGTTGGCCTTATAACGTAATTGCCAACGCACCGTTGACGGAAGAAAAGCTTTTAAAGGCGATCCGTGAGGGGGATTACGGCAGATGTGTGTACCATTCGGACAACGACGTAGTGGACCACCAAATTACGGAAATGGTCTTTGAAAACGGCGTAAAGGCCGTATTGACCATGACGGCATTCACGGCGGTAGGGGGTAGACGTATCCATTTCCACGGCACTTTGGGCGAGTTGGTTTTGGACGAAGACGCGGGCTCGATCTCCCTTCACGAATACGGTAAAGACCGCGAAATCATTCCGATTGCCGATTTAATGGAAAAGGGTTATGGCCACGGTGGCGGCGACGCCGGCATCATCAACGCGCTGTACGCTATCCTTTCAGGCGAAAACTCCGCGGCAACGTCGTTAGACGCGTCCGTCGAAAGCCATCTTATCGGTATTCGCGCGGAAGAGTCCCGCTTGCAAGGCGGCAAATTGCTGAACGTACATAAATAATTTTCTCGATAAAGCGACAGCCCCGAAATCCGTTTGGATTTCGGGGCTGTTTTCGTCCTTTTTCTTTTAATTGCCGTGCTTGTTCGGTTTTACTAGCACCGTCTTATAATCGGTGTAGATCACAAACCCTGCCTTGCTTTTGTTGGGTTTTTTAACGAATTTTCGCTTACAATAATCGACGGGGATTTTATCGCTCTCACGCCCGTCCGAGTAATACGCGCAGATTTCCGCAGCGTATAAAAGGGTTTCATCGCGTACCGTCCCCCCACTTACGACAATAATCACGTGCGCGGAGTGGTATTTTTGCGTGTGCATCCAAATATCATCGGGACTTGCCAAACGGAGCAACCGATCATTTTGTAAATTGTTCCGCCCGACGTAAATTTTTACGCCGTCGTGCTCGTATTCACGGAAAGGGACTTCGATTTCTTTTTTCTTGCCTCCCACCCGTTGTGCGGGTGCACGCAATAACCCGATTCCGATCAGCTCTGTTTCAATCTCTTTTAGATCGTCCGCCGTTTCACTCGCCGTGATTGCAGCCAACACGCTGTCCGCGTACTCGCTCTCCCGCCGTTCGTTTTCCAGCATAGGCGTCAATACTTCCCGTGCTCGCTTGTGCTTGTTGTACAATTTAAAATACCGTTGCGCGTTTTTGGCTGGCGAAAGGGTGGTATCCAGCGTAATCGCGATCACGCCCCCGTCTTCCGCGTACCAATTTTCCAATTCCACACACGCCATACCCTTTTCCACGCGGTATAAATTTGCCGTCAAAAGCTCGCCCTTGATACGGTATTCGTCAGCTTTTTCCGATTCCTTTAACCGTTCCAAAAGCTCCTGCATTTTCTTCGCCTGTTTCTTTTTTAACGTCTTCGCCGCGTTTTCAAGCTTGCGCTTTTTATCCGCAAAGCCCTTCGCGCTTTCTCTGCCCGTAAAAAATTCGTCCTCCGCCTTGCATAAGGACGGCATAGCCACGCCCCCTTCCACGGGAAAAGCAAAAAAATCCACCGCAACGCCGTTTTTCATTTGCACGCACGCCGCACACGGCTCACGCAAGCAAAATGCACCCACAAATTCCCAAAACGGCACGTTCGACGCCGCCGAAAAACAGTTTTCCAAGCCGCCGTTTTCTCTTTCCGCGCGCTTTACGATTTCCCGCGCCGTAGACAAAGCAAGCCCCGCAACGTTCTCGAACAAAAACACCGCCAAATCTTCGCGCGCAATTCCCACGCCTCGCATGAAAACCCAATTTTCCAACCGTGAACGCAACCCGTCCCCGTCTAAAACTGAAAGTTTGTCCTGTGGCGCAGGGTACAAATATCTCGCCCCAGCAAGCAAAACGCGGTGAGAATTGTCTTCCAACGCCGTCGTTTTCAACGCCCCCAAAATCACTCCGTTTTCCGTCAAAACGATATTTGAATACTTGCCCATAAGCTCGCAATGCAAGGTTCGCTTGCTTTGCGAAAAATCGGTGGTACAATGCAGATCCATTTCGATAATACGCTCAAACTCGTGCTGCCGCACCGCCAAAATTTCGGCGTTTTGCAGATGTTTACGGAGTAACATACAAAAATTCGGTGCGATTGGCGCGGGCTCTTTTTCCGTCAAGGACAGACAAACGCGCGCATTTGACGCGTTTGCGCTCAAAATCAGTTTAACCGTAGCTTTTCCGGTGTATATAATAAAGGTCAGCTCGTCCTTATTGACCTGTGAAATGCGATTGATTTTTCCGCCCACTAAAAAGGCGTTGAGATCGTCCGCCAAACGGCGGATATGAAATGCGTCCTGCGGCATACGGCGGATCTCCTTATCGTTTTTTGTGAAAGGAAAGGGCGTTTACCATTCCAATCGTCTACAATTATACCCCAAAATTTTGAAATTGTAAATAAAAACGGCGGAAAATACGCAAAAAACGCTTTATTTTCTTTTCTAAATGTGCTAAAATATATGTCGGTGCGAAAATCGCGCGCAAAAACGCGCAAAATACTCGCTCCGCAAAACCAAAATAAAAAATAAAACATCATTAGATGCAGGAGAATTGTCAATTATGAAGTACACTAGCAAAGCGGCAGAAAAAAGCACGGTAAAATTTACCATCAAGTTTGACGCAGAAGAATGGAAAGCAGCGCAGCAAAACGCTTATCTTAAAACGAGAGCAAGATTTGCTATCAATGGTTTCCGTAAGGGCAAAGCGCCCAAAAACGTTATCGAAAACGTTTACGGCAAAGGCGTATTCTACGACGAAGCGCTCAACACCATGTTCGCAGAAAACTATCCCACCGTCGTTGCAAAATCGGCGGATAAATACACGATCGTTGGCGATCCCGAAGTTACGGTAGAAAAGCTCGACGACGAAGGCGTTACCCTCGTTGCGGTTGCTCCCGTAAAACCCGAAGTAAAAATTTCCAACTACAAGGGTATGAAAATCCAAAAATTTGAATATACTGTTAAGGACGAAGAAGTGGATGCGGAAGTGGCTCGCGTGCAGGATCGTAACGCTCGCAAAATCGAAGTTACCGACAGAGCGGCGCAAAACGGCGATATCGTTAATATCGACTTCGTCGGTACGGTTGACGGCGTGAAGTTCGATGGCGGCGAAGCGGAAGGTTTCGACCTTACCCTTGGCAGCGGTCAGTTTATTCCCGGTTTTGAAGATCAGGTCGTTGGTATGAACGTCGGCGAAAAAAAAGACGTCAACGTTACTTTCCCCGAAAACTATCAGGCGGAAGCGCTCAAAGGCAAACCCGCAGTATTCGCCGTTACCTTGAACAAGATCCAGGGCAAGGAACTTCCCGAACTCACGGACGAATTTATCAAGGAAGCAACGGGTAGCGAAACGGTAGCGGATTATAAAGCAAAGACGAGAGAACGTTTGCAGGCGCAGGCAGATCGCAGAGCAAACGACCAGACGGAAAACAGCATTCTTGAAGCAATCGCGGCAAACGCAGAAGTAGAAATTCCCCAGGCGATGATCGAAAGAGAAATCGACGGCTTGGTACAAAAATTCGAATATCAGCTTATGTATCAGGGATTGAAGTTGCAGGACTATCTTGATTTCTTGAAGATCACGAACGCAGATTTCAGAAAGAACTACGCTGAACAGGCTGAAAAGAACGTAAAGAGTCAGCTGATCATCTCCCAGCTTATCAAGGACGAAAAGATCGAAGCGACGGAAGAAGAAGTTGACGCAAAGGTTGCTGAACAGGCTGCGTCCGTTAACAAGACGGCGGAAGAATACAAGAAGAACATGGACCCCCGTCAGTTCGATTACATCCGCAACGATATTATCATCACGAAGTTGTTCGATATGCTGAAAGCAAACAACGAAATGTACGTAGAAGCGTAAGCGGATACGACCAACCAAATTAAGACAAGTTTTTTCGGGGCGACCTTTTGAATAGGTCGCCCAAACACATTAAAAAATTGGCAATTACCGAAACCCCCTTATACGTGTTGCAACGAACAACGTTTTCGGTGTTGCAAAAAAAGGAAGAAATTATGGAAAAAAACGTCCTTGTTCCCTACGTAGTAGAACGTACTTCTTCAGGTGAGCGCACGTACGATTTGTACTCCCGCTTACTTGACGACCGCATCATCTTTTTAAGCGGCGAAATTAACGACGCGCTTGCCAACACAGTCGTAGCGCAGCTGATCTATTTGGAAGGAAAAGATTCTACAAAAGACATCTCTTTGTACATCAACTCGCCCGGCGGCTCGGTATCGGCGGGGATGGCTATCTACGATACGATGAACTATATCAAATGCGACGTATCTACGATTTGTATCGGTTTGGCGGCGTCGATGGGCGCGTTCCTGCTTTCGAGCGGCGCGCGTGGTAAGCGTTACGCCCTGCCCAACTCTGAAATTATGATCCATCAGCCCCTTGGCGGCGCGCAGGGTCAGGCGAGCGATATTAAAATTCAGGCGGAGCATATTTTGCGCACGAAAGCGAAACTCAACCGTATCCTGTCCGAAAACACGGGCAGAGATATTGCTACGATTGAAAAAGATACCGACCGCGACAACTACATGTCTGCGGATGAAGCGATGCGTTACGGTTTGATCGACCGCGTGTTCGTCAGAAGATAATTTCCCCTGGCGACAAAATTTTTTTGGAGCAGTATAGTATTTATGGCTAATAAAAATCAGCATTGTTCTTTTTGCGGAAAACCGAAAGAAGAAACCCGTCGTTTGATCACGGGCCCCGACGGTGCGTGCATCTGCGACGAGTGCATTGACATTTGCAAGTCCATGGTGGACGAATGGGAAACAGACGACAAACCCACCGAAGAAGTCCCCCTGAAAAAGCCCGCAGAAATCAAGGCGGAGCTCGATAAATATATCGTCGGACAGGATAAGGCAAAACGCGTTTTATCCGTTGCCGTATATAACCATTACAAACGTATCAACGCAACGGTCAAGGCAAAGAAAAAGGACGACGACGGCGTAGAAATCGAAAAGAGCAACGTGTTGTTGCTCGGGCCGACGGGTAGCGGTAAAACGCTACTCGCGCGGACGCTTGCCAAAGTTTTGAACGTTCCATTCGCCACCAGCGACGCAACCACGCTTACCGAAGCAGGTTACGTCGGCGAAGACGTCGAAAATATTCTGTTAAAGCTCATTCAAAACGCCGATTTTGACATCGAACGGGCGCAGCGCGGCATCATTTATATCGACGAAATCGACAAGATCGCGAGAAAGAGCGAAAACGTATCGATCACGCGCGACGTTTCGGACGAGGGCATACAGCAGGCGCTTTTGAAAATTATCGAAAGCACGACGGCAAACGTTCCCCCGCAGGGCGGCAGAAAGCACCCCAATCAGGAATGTTTGCGTATCGACACGACGAACATTTTGTTCATTTGCGGCGGTGCGTTCGTGGGTTTGGATAAAATCGTTTCGTCCAGGAAAGACGACACGACGCTGGGCTTTGGTGGCAAAGTACGTTTGGGCGCAAACGAAGCGGATTATTCCGTCTTGGACGACGTAAAACCGCAGGATTTAACGAAGTTTGGCTTAATCCCCGAATTCGTTGGGCGTATTCCTATCGTAGTAAATCTTGATCCGTTAGACGAAACGGCGCTTGTCAAGATTTTGACTGAACCGAAAAACGCGATCATCAAGCAATATCAAAAGTTGGTGGGTTACGACGGCGTAAAACTGACGGTAGAAGACGACGCGGTACGCGAAATCGCGCAGACGGCGATTCGGTTGAAGACGGGCGCGCGCGGCTTGCGTACGATCATCGAAAACGTTATGACGGAAGTTATGTACAAGATCCCGTCCGAAGAGAACGTGGAAGAAGTCGTGATTACGAAAGAGTGTCTGACGGACGGCGCGACGCCGCGTTTGGTATATAAGCAAACCGCCTAAGCAAGATAATCTTGCTGCTAGTCTTACTCTCTTGCCGACCGTGTGTATAATTTCCCCACGTTGGTTTGGGTAACACATCGACCATATTATATATCATACCGACTACGCGCAAGCGAATGGAGCGTATCCAAAAAAACGGTATTATAAAAGCGACCTTTTCAGGTCGCTTTTTTTGTTTCGTTAAGATATGTCCTACGTCATTTACTTCTTTTTACGCCGCCCAACAAAATACTTTGCAAGCGCCGCGCCGATAATGATGACGTACCCGATCACGCTGAGATAATCGGGAAATTCCGCAAAAAACAGCAATCCCCATGCCGCCGAAAATAAGACTTGCGAATAATCGTAAACGGAAATCTCTTTCGCGGGCGCGTGTGCGTACGCAGCAGTTACCGAAAATTGCGCTCCGCTTGCCGCACAGCCCGCAAGCAACAGCCACATCACTTGTTCCCACGTCATAGGTTGGAACTGTATAATGACGATCGGTAAGATCGCAAGACAAGAAAACACCGAAAAGAAAAAGACGATAAACGGACCCCGTTCGCCGTGGTTGGATAAATACCGCACGAACGTATACGCCATGCCCGCGCCCAAGCCACCGATCACACCGATCAGCGCAGGGAAAAATTCCGACACGTCAAAGGACGGCTTGACAACGAACAGCGCGCCGCAAAACGCCACCCCGACAAACAATAAATCGAACACGCTCGCCTTTTCTTTCAATATCCATATCGAAAAAATGACCGAAAAGAACGGGGCGAGTTTGTTCAAGATCGACGCGTCCGAGATATTCATGCGATCGATCGCGTAAAAATTACCGATAATTCCCACTGTGCCGACGATCGAACGCAATAAAAGGGGCACAAGACTTCCCTTTTGCATCTTAAACGAGCCGCTTTTCGCCACCAACACAAACCCCGCCAACGCAGCGACGGCGTTTCTAAAAAAAGCCTTTTGGAACGTGGGCAAATCGCCCGCCTTTCGCACAAATACGCTCATCAGCGAAAAACAAAACGCCGAAATCACGATATACACGATCCCGAGCCACGTTTTTTTTGCCTTTTTTTCGATATGCAGTTGTTCTTGTTCCGAAAGCGTTTCCATGCTATTATTATACTCCGTTTTTTGCAAAAAGTAAACCAAAACCCCCCAATACGTGTCGAAAGCACGACATTTTTTAAAAGAAAAACCCGAGCTTCACAAAAGGGAAGTCGGGTTTGTGTTCTATCCGTTAGGATTTACGCGTTAGGATAAACGCTTGCCTGTTTTCTGTCTTTGCCCAATCTTTCATAACGAACGATACCGTCAACGAGCGCGAAAAGCGTGTCGTCCTTACCGATACCAACGTTCGTACCGGGATGAATCTTCGTACCTCTCTGGCGAACGAGAATGTTGCCCGCGAGAACTGCCTGGCCGTCGCTGCGCTTCACGCCAAGTCTTTTCGCTTCGCTATCTCTACCGTTGTGGGAAGAACCGGTACCTTTTTTATGAGCGAATAAACTGATAAAAATCATTTTTATTTCTCCTTAAAAATCAAATTTTTTGTCGCCGCGCTTTATCTTCTATTGATAAAGGGACGAAGTCTTGTGCCAAAAGCCGAATTTTTCTCACACTTAAAAATTAGAGTTCGATTTTTTCAACTTTAACTGCCGTGAAGGGCTGTCTGTGGCCCTGCTTCTTACGTTCGTTCTTCTTTGCTTTGTACTTAAAGACGATGATTTTCTTCGCCTTATCCTGCTTAACGACCGTAGCGGTAACCTTTGCGTTTTCAACTTCCGCGCCGGCCTTAATACCGTTTTCGTCTGCAACCATCAGAACTTTAAAGCTAACGGTTTCGCCTTCCGCTGCGTTGAGTTTTTCCACTCTTACAACGTCGCCTTCCGCAACTTTGTACTGCTTGTTGCCGTTATCGATGATAGCGTACATAAGATTTTACCTCCTCTTTCCAGTCTCGAAGATACCCAAGGCGCAGAGATTTTCACGGTTTTTCCGTAAAAAATCGCTGACTTAAAAAGCCCGTTTCTATCGGCTCGACTATCACTATACCATAAATATTTGTTTTCCGTCAAGCGTTTTTGCGTGTTTTTTGCATATTTTTTAAATATTTTCCACCTAAAAATATATTTTTCGCGCAAACAGCACAAACTGTTTTTACGCGGCACAGCCGCCGAAAGGAGAAATAAAATTTATGGAAAACAACGCACGTAAAAAATCGGTGGAAGTGCTGTCGGAAATCTACCGCAACGCACACCTTGCCTTGCAATCGATCTCTAACATTCTCCCCGCTGTTGAAAACGACGAGATTAAAAACGAACTGATGCGCCAACACGAAGAATACGAACGGTTCTCGGCAAAAGCCGCGCAGCTTGCACGCGACCTTGATACCGAACTCAAAGAACCCAACCCCATGAAAAAAATGATGATGTGGGGCTCGATTAAAATGAGCACACTCACCGACAATTCCCCGTCGCATATCGCGGACATGATGTTGCAGGGGACGGTCATGGGTATTTCTGCTTTGCGCACTTCCGCGGGCGAAATCAACTGCGAAAACAGTGACGCCGTCTGCGAACTTCTTCACGAGATGATCAAAGCGGAAGAAGAATTTGAGAAAAAATGGAAAGAATACCTTTGATTTCGTTTGCAAAAGCAACGAATTCTTTTTCGGCGCGGAGAGACTTCCGCGCTTTTTTCATATTCTTAAAACAACTTTCCTTGCAAGCCTTTACTTTTTTAAAAAATTGTGTTATAATATAGTATGCGGAAGAATTTGCGCCCTTTTAATCGGCGCGGTCTTTCGTAAATCAGGCACAGAGCAAAGGCAAAGTATGCAGACACTTTTACAGCAAACGCAATCGTATACGTTGGTGAAAACGGAAAGCGCAGAAAACCGCTTATCCCACGCGTATTTATTGCATTTTGCCGATGGAAAAAATCTGCGTTTTGCCCTGAAAGAATTTGCAAAAATCTTGTTTGATTGCGACACGTGTGCCACCGTTTCACAAAAACGGCGGGCAGAACTTATCGACAAGGAAACCTTTTCCGACTGTCTGTTTTTCCCCGCGGAAGAAAAAAAACTTTCGGTAGACGACGCTGAAAAAATTAAGGAAGAGAGCCTTTTAAACCCCGTCGAAGGGGATAAAAAGGTGTTCGTTGTCGGGGATTTTGCCGAAGCCAACGTACAGACGCAAAACAAGCTGTTAAAACTCTTAGAAGAACCGCCAAAAGGGGTGATTTTCCTACTTGGAACGACCAGCGTGTTTCCCGTCTTGCAGACGGTATTATCGCGCACGAAACGGTTGGAAATTCTCGCTTTTTCGACTCAGCAAGTTACACAATGTCTTGCCCGTACGTATGGGGATAAATACGATACGGAAACCCTATCCCTTTGCGCCGCTTGCGCGGACGGAAACGTGGGACAGGCGCAAAATATGTTGGAAGGCGGACGATATAAAACGCTGTTAGAACAGGCGTTCGTTTTGACCCGTACCCCCACCTTTAAGCTGCCGCAGGCAGTAAAAACGATTGGCGAAACCAAATACAAACGGGAGCTTTTATCCCTTTTGCGGCTTATATTCCGCGACGCCTTGCTGATTAAAACGCAAAGTAACAACGCGGAAAAATACCTGCTTTTACGATCGGAAAAAGAAACGCTTGCCGCCGTTGCCAAGGAATACGACGTTCCCGCGTTGTTGTACGCGCAAGAAGGCATTTCCGAGGCAGAAAAACAGGTAACGTTTAACGCCGTCTTCCCACAATGTATCGAGATTTTAATGGCAAAAATTCGCGAAAAAAATAGCTAAAAACAAACTTTTTAAGGTAATTTTATGATAAAAGTAGTAGGAATAAAATTCAAAAACGGCGGAAAGCTGTATTATTTTGCCCCGAAGAAGGGGGACGTGTACACGCGGAACATGCCCGTAGTGGTGGAAACTTCGCGCGGATTGGAATACGCCTGGGTGGCGTATCCTGAAAAGGAAGTGGAAGATGAAGAAGTCGTTCAACCCTTAAAACCCGTGATACGTATCGCAACGGACAAAGATACCGAATTTTACGAAAGCTGTCAGGCAAAACGTACGCAAGCGATGCAGACCTGCAAAGAAAAGATTTTGGCGCACGGGCTGGAAATGAAGCTGGTCGATTGCGAATACGCCTTTGACGGCAGCAAGATTATTTTCTATTTCACGTCCGCTACCCGCGTGGACTTCCGCGAGCTGGTAAAAGACCTTGCGTCCACTTTCCGCAACCGTATAGAACTTCGCCAAGTGGGTACACGTGACGAAACGAAATACCTTGGCGGGCTTGCGCCCTGCGGCAGAATTTGTTGCTGCGCGGGAAATATGCCCGAGTTTAAAAAAGTGAGCGTAAAAATGGCAAAAACGCAGGGATTGTCCTTAAATCCCGGCAAAATCAGCGGGCTTTGCGGCAGACTGATGTGTTGTTTGAGCTATGAAAACGATTATTACGTAGAGGCGAGCAAAAAAATGCCGAAAATCGGCGCAGAAGTAGGCACACCCGAAGGCAAAGCCATCGTTGCCGCCGTCAATATGCTGCGTATGGAAGTCAAGGTAAAAATGGACGATCGCAACGGCGGTTGGATATGGAAAGATTATCCCGTAGAAGATATTCGTTTTAAAAAGCCCGCTCCGCAGGCGGAAAAATTCGACGAAGATTCGGACGACGAAGAATAACCCCCCATACGTGTCGAAATAAATTTAGTTTTTTGGTGTTTCTATGGATATTTATATCGCTTATGGGTTTAGTATTCTGACCGCTATCGTAGCGATTGTTATGATGCAATTTAAGAGCATGACGATCATTTTAATCGGGCAGATTACCGCAAACCTATTAACGGCTCTTTCCTATTTTTTCGTCGGCGGTTGGTCGGGTTCGGGAATTTGCTTTATCGCAATTGCCCAATCTTGCGTCATGTTTGTATACGATCGTAAAAATATAAAACCGCAACTTTGGGTAATTTTGCTTTTTATTGCGGCATACGTCACCTGTTCGGCAATCTTGTTCCACTCGGTTTTCGATTTATTTTCAGCCGCCGCTGCTGTGTGTTTTGCCATTAGTATCGTGCAGAAAAAACCTTTCTTTTCCCGTATTTGGTACGCCGCAGATATGCTGTTTTGGACAATATACGATATTTCTTGCGCGCAATACGGAAATTTAATAATGCACGTCGTTATTTTCCTTTCGACGTTTATCGCAATGATCCGTGTGGACGGGCTGTTCCGTAAAAAAGTAAAATAAACAATCGAAGAAATTTTAACGTTGTAAAAAAAGCGACCCTTACAAAGGTCGCTTTTTATCACCTATTATTCCTTTATCACAACGGATTTTTCCGTTCTTTTCCCTGCCCGCGCGGATATTTTAACGGCGTAGCTTTTGTCTTCTCTACAACCGCCAATATCCGATCACCATACCCTTCAGGCAATGCGTATTCCTTGACATCGGAAAGTTTTCCTCCTAAAATTTTATAGGCGTTTTTCGCTTCGTTAATCTCGGTAATATCCCCGCTTTTATACGCGATAAATTTCCCACCTACTTTGACAAACGGCAAACAGTATTCGCACAAGGTATTCATTCGGGCAACCGCGCGCGCCGTTACAAAATCAAACCGTTCACGGAATTTTTCATCCCTTGCCGCATCTTCTGCACGAATGTTATAAATATGCATACCGGTAAAACCGAAGTTATCCACAACCGCGCGTAAAAATTCACATTTTTTCCCCACACTTTCAAAAAGAGAAAATTCTAGATCTGGACGAAGAATTTTAAGTACCATAGACGGAAAGCCTGCTCCCGAGCCGATTTCCGCAACTTTTGCACCCTCTTCAAACAGGTCAACGCCGGCAGCACTATCCAAAAAATGCTTGTAATAGACGTCTTTTTCTTCCAAAATAGCCGTTAAATTATATTTTTGGTTATATTCCAGCAATAAAAGACGGAATTTTTCTAACAAATCCCGCTTTTCACCCATAATCTCGTTTTTATAAAGTTCTTCTACCGTTCTAATCTTCATAGCTCTTTTATTATAACACTTTTCTCATAAAATAGCAATGATTTTTTTACCTATTTTTCTGATCTTTCCACACCCGTCCACCCATAATTTAATAACTTTATCCACAAAGTGTACAACTTTTGTGTATAACTTTTATATTTTATATTTATTATTATTTTACTGCATATTTATAAAAAAATATTTTGTTAAATTATTTATTTTCTTGCACTTTTCCACAAAAATTCCACTATTTTATCCACCTAAAAAACACGGGTTGTCCACCTATTTAAAAAGTTAAAAAATCCCTTTGTTTTTATGAGTTTTTTAATAATTGAAAACCGCTTGTCCACATTTCCACCCTACCTACTACTAATACTACGATTTATACCTTTAAATAAATAATAATCAAAGGCAAACGATTTAAAAAATGGTTGCTAGGTAAAGAAAAAAGTTGCGAATTTCTTATAAAAAAGATGTCAGTACCTTCTTGACAAATCAAAATTTTATTATATAATAATAACAACTTTAAAAAATCGGGAAAATTTACATGGAAGAGCAACTTTCTATTCAAACAGAAAACACGGAAAATATTAAAAAATTAAATACCTATTCTTGCGTGTTTACCGGTCATCGGGAATTGGAAGAAGATTTTTCCGTTCGTCAATTACGCTCGGTAATAGAAGAAGTGATAAAAGGCGGCGTAACGGATTTTTACAATGGAATGGCAAAAGGATTTGATCTGATTGCTGCAACGGTTGTGGTAAAATTAAAGAAAAAATATCCACAAATACGGTTAATTGCTTGTGTTCCTTGCTACGGACAGGAAAAATATTTTAGCGAAAAGGATAAAAAAACGTACGTTTCCATTTTAAAAAAAGCGGACGAAAAAATAATTATTTCCCCATCTTATTATAGGGGTTGTATGCAGGTGCGCGATCGGTATATGGTAGAGAGAGCTGACGTAATGATTGCATATTGCAAAAAAAAGGAAGGGGGCGCGGCGTACACGGTAAAAATTTTTGAAAAACTTCATCCGCTCGCAAAGATATTTTTCCTATAAGGAAGAAATAAGTGGAAATCTACGGTAAAATGTGGATAAAAATGGCGGATTTAGGTTGCAAAAAAACAGAGTATATGGTACAATAAGAAAGATAATAAAAGTAGCTTGTAAAAAGAGCGAAGACAGGAGAAGAAGAGATGAAATTTGTATGTAACGGAACTTTGCTGGCGGATGCGGCTTTGACGGTAAGTAAGGCTTGTGCGGTGAAGACGATCACCCCTATTTTGGAATGTATTAAAATTAAAGCGGCAAACGACGGGATCACGCTCGTTGCGTACGACGGTGAAATTTCCATTGAAAAGAAAGTGGTTGCAGAGATTATGGAAGAAGGCGAACTCTGTGTAAGCGGCAAGACGTTTTCCGATTTTGTCAATAAAATTGCGGCTTTTGAAGTTGTGATTTCTTCCGATGAAAAAGGTATTATTATTAAATACGGCGACTGCGAAACGTACATGCAATCCCTTTCCGCAGAAGAATTTCCTAAAATGGGCGAAAGAAACTGGGAAGAAAAGGCGTATTTTGAAACCAAAGAAAGTGATTTAAAAGAACTGATTTCCAAAGTGGTATTCTGCTGTGCAACGGACGAAAGCAGACCGATTTTAAAGGGCTGTCTTTTGGAAACGAAGGAAGGTAAATTGACGGCGACGGCGTTGGACGGATTTAGAATGGCAACGTCCTATTGCGACGCGTCTACCGAAAACGGGGATTTAAAAATCGTTTGTCCTGCAAGAACACTTACGGAAATTTCCCGTATGTTGGACGGAGACGAAGCGTTGAAAATTTATGCCGATAAAAACGTTCTGTCGGTAGGCGTTGCGGATACGGTGATTACGTCCCGCTTGTACATGGGCGAATTTGTAAGAAAAGAAAATATTTATCCTATCGATTTTACAACGAGAGTATTGGTAAAACGCGCGGAAATGATCGACAGTATCGAAAGAGCGTCCGTTTTGATCAGAGGGGATAAAAATAATTTAATCACGTTGGATATTAAACTTGGAAAAATCGTCATCAACGCGAACTCGGAAATGGGTAAGGTGGAAGAAACGGTTTTGGCTGAGCTTAATGGGAAAGAGTTGAAGATTGCTATGAACGGGAAATATATTTTAGACGCACTTAAAGCGCTCGACGAAGAAAACGTTCTGCTTTCGTTTAATACGTCGATCTCCCCTTTCACCTTGGAAAATGAAAACGACAATAAAAATCAATATTTAATATTGCCCGTTCGTACCGGCAACGCAAACGCATAAAAAACTCATTTTTTGTCTCGCAGAAAAAAGTGTGGATAAAAAAAGGACAAATTCCGTGTAAATAGGCAGAAAAAAGAGAAAAAAGCGAGTAAAATTGCTTGACCTAACTTACGGATTTGCGGTATAATATGGGAGTTATCGTGGGGAAAAGCGCGATAACCATCAAAAAAGAAAAAAACCAAATCAGGAGAAAAAATTATGAAAAGAACCTATCAACCCAAGAAAAGACAGAAGAGCAAAGTACACGGCTTCCGTAAAAGAATGGCAACGACTGCCGGCAGAAAGGTGTTGAAGAGAAGAAGAGCAAAGGGTAGAAAGAGACTTACCCACTAATCTTTGAAAAATAAACGGTAAAAAACGTCAATTCCTTTCCCTTATTCAAGGGGAAGGATTTGCCATTTTAAAAGAGAAAGCATTTTTTTGGAAATTTTTTGTTTTTTAAATAAAAAACACACTTAAAAAAGCTTTTGAATTATAAAAATGAACTATTTACGATTAAAAAAACAAGCGGACTTTCAAAGGCTGTTTCAAAAAGGAAAACGGGCTTTTTCTCCGTCTTTGACCGTTGTGTACAGCAAGGCGGATAAGATGCCGATGGGGATTTCCGTGGGAAAAAGATACGGAAAAGCCGTGATGCGCAACCGTATCA
>JAZSJN010000005.1:0-10855 GCA_045534315.1 Candidatus Scatosoma sp. | reverse complement strand
GCAAGCTGCGTAGGCGGCGTGCCGATTATCCGTACGATTTTGGACGGCGTACAAGCCAACAAAATCACGTCCATCGTGGGGATTGTCAACGGTACGACGAACTATATCTTAACGAAGATGGCGCAGGACGGCGCGGATTATCAAACGGCGCTCAAAGAAGCGCAGGCGCTCGGCTATGCGGAATTTGACCCCACCAACGACGTGGAAGGGTTTGACTCGACGTACAAGCTGTCCATTCTTTCGTCGATGGCGTTCCATACCAAAGTGCCCTATACCAAAGTGCATCGCGAAGGGATCACGTCCGTCAGCGCGATGGATATTGCGGTGGGGAAAGAATTTGGCTACGTGCTCAAACTTCTTGCTATTGGTAAAAACAGCGAAAGGGGTGTGGAACTGCATTAACAACCCACGATGATTCCTGCGGCGCATCCTTTGGCGAGCGTAAACGACGCTTACAACGCAGTATATCTGCGCGGCGACGCTCTGGACGATATTATGTTGTACGGTAAGGGCGCAGGGGCGTTTCCTACGGCAAGCGCGGTAGTCAGCGACGTTATTTATGCGGCGACGCATTCGGAAATTAAATATTCCACGTACAAAAACAATGCGACGGCGGACAGCGACGTGAAGTTCGTTTCCGATTTTGAAAGCGCGTACTATATCCGACTTTCGGTGGAAGACAAGGCGGGTACGTTGTCGAAGATTAGTAACGTTTTTGGCAAAAACGGCGTATCGATCGTAGAGATCGCGCAAAAGGCGAAAAACGCAGACGAAACGCGCGTTCCGCTTATCGTGATTACGCACAAAACGCACGAACAGGCAATTAAGAACGCGGTTGCGAAGATCAACGCCTCTGAAGTGGGTTCGGTCGAAGCGGTGATTCGTGTAGAAGGCTAAACGGAATGGTATGGGGACGGGCAACCGTCCCCTTTTTTGTAAAGGAAAGGCAAAGGAGTAAATACGATGCAAGGGCTTATTCTTATAAACGGGTATCCGAATGGTGAAAAATTTTATCGGCAAGCGGAGCGTATCGCAAACGAACTGCGGGGTTTGGGCGTCGAAACGGACGTATATCGTAACGGGGAAATTGCGGCGATGATAGGTTCGACGGGGGACGTGACCGCATTTACGCCCCAAAAATACGATTTTGCCGTATATCTTGACAAGGATAAATACCTTGGTAAAATGTTGGAAAAAACGGGTTTGCGGCTCTTTAACAGTGCGACGGCGGTGGAAACGTGCGACGATAAAATGACGACCTATCTCGCCCTGCAAGGCGCAGGAGTACGGCTTGCCCAAAGCATACCTGCGCCCCTTTGTTATACGCCGAACGCAACAGCGGACGAACGTTTTTTGCAAACGGTGGCAAAAGAACTGGGCTTTCCACTCGTTATGAAAAGTAGTTACGGCTCGTTTGGGGCGGGGGTTCAGCTCGTTCGCGACATGACCGAACTTATAGAAACAGAACAAAAAAATCTCTACCGTCCCCATTTTTACCAACGGTATATTGCGGAATCGAGCGGCAGGGATATTCGCGTCATCGTGATCGGTGGAAAAACGGTGGCGGCTATGGAGCGTGTCGCGATGAACGGCGAATTTCGCTCGAATATCGAGCTTGGCGGTAAGGGCAGAAAGATTACGTTATCGCCCGAATATGCAACGCTTGCGGAACGCGCGGCGATTGCGCTCGGGTTGGATTATTGCGGTGTGGACGTATTGGAAACGTCGGACGGCGGTGTAATTTGCGAAGTCAATTCCAACGCGTTTTTTGAAGGGTTGGAATTGGCGACGGGGATTAACGCGGCAAAAAAATACGCCGAATACATATTCGAACAGGTAAAAAACAATTCGAACAGGTAAAAAACATAAAAAAACCTTGACAATGTGATTGTTTCGTGATATAATAATTGCTGATTGTATCCACGTAGTGGATAAGCTTATAAGATACGCTTGGAGAAATTATGGTTAAAACGAACACGAAATTGAGAAATAAACTAATTGCTGTCGCCTTATGCGCTTGCGACGTATTATGGACGCTAATTGCGGCTTTTGGCGCGTATTGGCTGTTGAGTTGGAAACGTTTTAATTTTGATTGGTTCAGCGTAGAGCTTGGCTTTTGGGGACTGAGCAACGTTTTGGCCGTCGTTGCGCTTTGTCTGGCGTTGGGGCTGTATTCTATGCTCTTTTCTTCGGTAGGATTCCCCGAGGCGCTCCGTACGTTAATGGTTTGCGTCGTGATTGGCGTTGGAAACCTTGCGTTCGTAGTGGTCGAACACTTGGCAGACGTTTACGTTGGCGTTGGATATTCCACGGTTATCTTTTACACGATGTTGCTCTTTATCGGCTTGTCCGGTCTGCGTTTTTCAAAGCGTTTGTACCGCGCTGTCAAAACGCAAGTCGTCAACCTTTTCAGTAAGCAGAAACGTGTTATGATCGTAGGTTGCAACAACGACGCGCTCACCTTGATCAAAACTATGAATATGGACAAAAAGAGCCTGTACAAAGCGGCTTGTATCATCGATCCCAACGAAGAATATTTGGGAAAACGCTTGGTAGATACCCGCGTAGTAGGGGCTTTGGAAGATATTAAAGAAGTAGCAAAAAAATACCGCATACAGGAAATTTTCGTTGCGGTTCCGTCTTTGAAAAGATCGCTGCTGGCAGAGATTTTGGGGTATTGCAAAGAGTGTGGTTGTCCGATCCGTCTTTTGCCCGAACTTTCAAAGATGACGAACGGCGAGATCAGTGTTGCAACGCTCCGCCCCGTGAAGATTGAAGATTTGCTCGGTAGAGAACAAGTCAGCGTGAATTTACACGAAGTTATGGGGTATATTGAGGGGAAAGTCGTGCTCGTTACAGGCGGCGGCGGTTCGATCGGTAGCGAACTTTGCCGTCAGATTGCTACGCACAATCCGTCGCAATTAATCGTTTTGGATATTTACGAAAACAACGCGTACGAGATTGAACAAGAGCTTAAACGCCATTGTCCCAATCTCAATTTGTTGACGTTGATCGCGAGTATTCGTGACAAGACGAAAGTGCGCGACGTATTCCAAAAATACCGTCCGCAAATCGTCTTTAACGCCGCTGCGCACAAGCACGTGCCTTTGATGGAAACGAGCCCTAACGAAGCGGTGAAAAACAACGTGTTCGGTACGCTCAATCTTGCAAAAGCGGCGGAAGAATTCCACGTGGAAACGTTCGTGCAGATCTCTACGGATAAGGCGGTCAATCCCACCAACATTATGGGCGCGACCAAGCGTATTTGCGAGATGATTATTCAAACTATCGGAAAAAACAGCAAATATACCAACTTTGTGGCGGTGCGTTTCGGCAACGTACTCGGTTCTAACGGCTCGGTAATTCCGCTGTTTAAAAAGCAAATTGAAGAAGGCGGTCCGGTTACGGTTACGCACAAGGATATAATCCGCTATTTCATGACCATTCCCGAGGCGGTATCGCTCGTATTGCAGGCAGGCGCGTACGCAAAGAGCGGTCAGATTTTCGTTTTGGATATGGGCGAACCTGTAAAAATCTACGATCTTGCCTATAACTTAATCAAACTGTCGGGATATGAACCCAACGTGGACATTGAGATCAAATGCCCGGGCTTGCGCGCTGGGGAAAAGACCGTTGAAGAGCGACTCATGGCGGAAGAGGGCTTGCAAAAAACGGCAAACGGTTCGATCAATATTGCAAAGCCCATTCCTTTGAATGAAGAAACGTTTTGGACGACGATCGATCAATTGGACGAAGCGGCGCACAGCGAAACCGACCGCATGAAAGAATACGTGAAACAGCTTGTTCCTACGTACACGATTGACAAGCGTAAATGCGCTGCGGCGGTCGCATATTTACAGGCGGAAACGGAAAAACGGGAAGAAGTTGCGGTGGCGGACGCGCAAAACGCCTGATCGCACAAGGATACAGCTATGTTAACCAAAGAAAATTATACACAATTCGTGCAGATATTGAAAGAAGAACTCGTTCCCGCGATGGGCTGTACCGAGCCGATTTCTATTGCCTACGCGGCGGCAAAAGCGCGTGAAGTGCTTGCCGATACGCCGATTTCCGCGCTCGTGGAAGTCAGCGGAAATATCGTAAAAAACGCCAAGAGCGTTACCGTGCCGCATACGGGCGGTATGCGTGGTATCAAATCGGCGTTTATTGCCGGTTTGGTGGCGGGCAATGCAAAAGCCGAACTTGAAGTAATTGCCAACGTTACGGATGAGCAAATCGAAGAAATGCGCGCGGCGGTGGAGACGTTTGACGTTGAAGTGGTTACGCCGGAAAATGCGCGTATTTTTGACATCGCCATTACGCTCCGTTCTGAAAAACACGAAGCGTACGTGCGGATTGCGGATAATCACACGAATATCGTATCCGTCAAAAAAGACGGCGAAACGCTGTTTGAAAAAGCGGTGGAAGAGAAACAAAAAACCGATCGTAGCGGTCTTACCGTGGAAAATATTTTGGCGTTTGCGGATGCGGTAGATATTGCAGACGTGGAAGAAACGCTTGCTCGGCAAATCGAATACAATATGGCGATTGCTGAAGAAGGTTTAAAAAACGAATACGGCGCAAACGTCGGGAAAGTATTGCTCCGTTCCTATCAGCCCGACATCAAGATTACGGCAAAGGCGTACGCAGCGGCGGGTAGCGATGCGCGTATGAACGGTTGTGAATTGCCCGTTGTGATCAATTCGGGGAGTGGGAACCAAGGTATTACGGCATCCGTACCCGTTATCGTGTATGCGCGGGGCATGCATTTGTCGAAAGACAAACTGTATCGCGCTTTGTGCGTATCTAACTTGATTACCATTCACTTAAAAGATGGAATTGGCGCTTTGTCCGCATATTGCGGCGTAGTGTCGGCAGGCGCGGGCGCGGGTTGTGGTATCGCGTATTTGCTCGGCGGCAGAGAGGAAGAGATCAATCATACGTTGGTCAATGCTCTTGCTATTGATTCAGGTATTATCTGTGACGGCGCAAAAGCGAGCTGCGCCGCTAAAATTGCTACGGCGGTAGAAAGCGGGTTGTCGGGCTTGAATATGTACTATAATGGCAACGAATTTTACGCTGGGGACGGTATTGTAAAATCGGGTGTGGAAAATACGATTAAGAGTGTTTCCCGCCTTGCTTATAAAGGTATGCGTGAAACGGATAAAGAGATTATTCGTATCATGCTCGACGGAGAATAAACCGTTGAAAAGTCGCAGGTAAAAAGAAAAAATCATAGGATACAAGGGCGGAAAAAAGTAAAACTTCCGTTCTTGTTTTGTTTTTTTCGAAAAAATGCTGAAAAATAAAGGGAAAAAGGGGGATTTTCTTCTTTAAAATCCTTGCTTTTTCACATCGTTTTGTGATACAATAACTATAATCAAAATTTTTGATTGAAGTACGGACTATATTCGATTTTTTCGTTTATGCCGTATATAAGGAGAGAAGTTATGGAAAGAGTGTTCAATTTTTCGGCAGGGCCTTCGATGTTGCCCGAATGCGTATTGGAAAAAGCGGCGGCGGAAATGCTGAATTACGAAAACAGCGGCATGTCCGTTATGGAAATGAGTCACCGTTCGCCCGTGTACGAGAAAATTATCATGGACGCGGAAAATCTGTTGCGCAAAGTAATGAATATCCCCGACAATTACAAAGTATTGTTTTTGCAAGGAGGCGCATCTACGCAGTTTGCGGCAGTTCCGCTGAATTTGCTTACGGGTAGTAAAACAGCCGACTATATTTTGTCTGGACAGTTCTCGTCCAAGGCGTACAAAGAAGCGCAAAAATATGCCGACGTAAACGTGGCGGCGAGTACGAAAGATATAAACTTTTCGGCAGTACCGACAAAAGAAAGTTTGCAACTGAGCGCCAACGCCGATTACGTGCATATGTGCTTTAACAATACCATTTACGGTACGAAATTTTATTATATCCCCGAAACGGGTGAAGTGCCCCTGGTTGCCGATATGTCGTCGTGTATTTTAAGCGAGCCTGTAGACGTATCTAAATTCGGTGTGATCTATGCGGGTGCGCAAAAGAATATGTCTGCGGCGGGTTTAACGGTGGTGATCGTGCGTGAAGATCTGCTTGGTAAGGCGCGCCCCGAAACGCCGACCATGCTCGATTATAAGACGATGGCGGACAACGGCTCTATGTACAATACGCCGCCCACCTATTGCATTTATATCGCGAAATTGGTGTACGAGTGGATTTTATCGCTCGGCGGGTTGGAAGAAATGAAAAAGCGCAACGAAAAGAAAGCCGCGCTTTTGTACGATTATTTGGATAGCCAAGATTATTACGTTGCGCCCGTTGAAAAGGCAAGTCGTTCAATGATGAACGTGACGTTCGTAACGGGGGACGCGGATTTGGACAAAAAGTTTGCAAGCGAAGCGGCCGCAAACGGTTTGGTGAATTTGAAAGGTCACCGTTCGGTAGGCGGTATGCGTGCGTCGATCTACAACGCGATGCCCTACGAGGGAGTGGAAAAGCTCGTTGCGTTTATGAAAGAATTTGCAAAGAACAATCCGAAAAAATAATCCGCAAAAGATAAAAAAAGATGGCGCTACCCCCTTGACAAAGGGGAAAAATATGCTATAGTACATTGACTTAGGAGAGAAAGTATGTTAAAAGTCAAATTGATGAATAAAATTGCAAAAGTGGGGACGGACGTTTTGTCCCCTGCAAAATACGAAGTGCGTGATACGGTAGAAAACGAAGACGCGATTATGGTGCGTTCGGCGGCTCTGCACGAAATGCCCTTTTCGGACAACTTGCGTGCAATCGCCCGTTGTGGCGCAGGGGTAAACAATATCCCCGTCGATAAGTGTACGGAAAAGGGGATTGTCGTGTTCAATACCCCCGGAGCAAATGCAAACGCGGTAAAAGAGCTGGCTATTGCGGCATTGGTACTTGCGTCGCGCGACGTGATCGGCGGCGTGAAGTGGGTGGAAAGCTTGGCAGGGCAAACGGACGTTGCCAAACTTGTCGAAAAAGGAAAATCCGCTTTTGTCGGGCATGAGCTTGCGGGAAAGACCTTAGGGGTTATCGGGCTTGGCGCAATTGGCGGTATGGTAGCCAATGCGGCGATCTCTTTGGGGATGAACGTTATGGGTTACGATCCGTACATTACGGCAAAAGCTGCGTGGAGTTTAGCGCCTTCCGTTCGTCAAGCGTCCGATTATAACGATATTTTTGTAAATTGCGATTATATTTCCTTGCACGTTCCCGCAACGCCGCAAACGAAAAATATGATCTCAGAAAGTTCGATTGCAAAAATGAAAGACGGCGTGCGTATTTTAAATCTTGCGCGCGCGGATCTTGTAAACGCGGCGGACGTTAAAATTGCGATTGCAAACAAAAAAGTGGCGGCGTACGTTACCGATTTCCCGACGGATGAAACGGCGGGGGCTGCGGGCGTAATTGCAATTCCGCACCTTGGCGCGTCCACGGTAGAATCGGAAGACCATTGCGCGGTAATGGCAGCGCAGCAGTTGGACGAATTTTTGACCTGCGGTAATATCCGCAACAGCGTGAATTTCCCGACCGTAGGGATTCCGCTTTCGGAAAAACCTCGCGTTTGTATCATGAATAAAAATATTCCGAACATGTTGACGCAAATTACGTCGGCGTTCTCGGCGGAAGGCATCAATATTGAAAACCTTGCCAACGGTTCGAAGGGCGAGATTGCATATACGATCGTGGAAACGAACGTAGAGGCAGATAAAAAGATTATCGATAAGCTCTCTGCAATCGAAGGGGTGTTCGGGGTACGGGTGTACGCCTGGCAAGGCTAACGGCAAAAAGTAGGACAAAGGGTATGAACGAACTTTTTTTGAAAAAAGCCGTGGGAACGGAAATACAAATTCAAAAAACGACCGTTAAGGCGAACGGGGATTTTTCCGCGATAGGAAAGGACGAAACGCGCGTATTTGATTTTGGCAATCATTACGTCGGTTGTGTTAGCGTATCCTTTTCGCTCGCGGACGGGTGTTTCGACTCGCCCTTTGTCGTAGAACTGTTCTTTGCTGAAAACAAGCGGGAACTTTCCGAGCAAAATGCCGTATATAGCGGCTCGATGAGCGAAGGTTGGGTGCAGAAAGAAAGGGTGCGCGTATACGAATTGCCTTTCGTTTTAGAATTGCCCGCGCGATATGCCTGTCGGTACGTTCAGATAAAGCTTACTGGGGTATCGTTGGCGTATCACGTGCGTATCGACGAAGTTTGCATGGAAGAAAGTACGTCGGCAGTCGGCGCGGTAGATTGCGTTGGTAAGACGCCGCAGGAAAGACGAATAGACGAAGTGTCGCTCCGTACTTTACGCAGTTGCATGCAAGAAGTTTTTGAAGATGGACCGAAACGGGATCGTCGGCTTTGGTTGGGCGATTTACGTTTGCAAGCATTGGTCAATTATGAAACTTACCGTAATTATGATTTGGTCAAAAAATGTCTGTATCTGTTTGCAGGGGCGACCAATGAAGACGGGCTTTGCAAAGGTTGCGTGTTTACAAGCCCTAACGTTTACGTGCCGCAGGGGGATATGTTTGATTATCCACTGTTGTTTATTCCGACGCTTTTGGAATATTACGAAAATGCAAAAGATGAAGAAACGGTAAGAGAGCTTTTCCCTACGGCGGTTAGGCAGCTGCAATGGATTGGGCGTTTCTTTGATGAAAACGGTAGGTTAAAGGACAACGAAAACGTCGGTTGGGTGCATATCGACTGGTCGGAAGAAGTCGACAAAAAGGCTTGTGGACAAGCGGTGTACGTATACGCGGCGAAGGCTTTGCAAAAATTGTGCGCAGAGCTGAAAGAAGATTTGCCGTGGTTGCATAACGACATTGGGCAAAAGTCGGCGATTTTGCAAGGATATTACGACGAAAGCCGCGGCGTATTTGTCGGGAAAGACGGGCGAATATCCTACGCGCAGAACGCGTGGTCGGTTTTAGCGGGGGTATTTCCCGCGGAAGAAAACGCGAAGATTTTAAAACAGCTGTTCGATTGCAAGGACGCAATAAAACCCGTTTCGCCGTATATGTACCATTATTACGTGCAAGCTCTGTGCGATTGCGGGTTGCTTGGCGTAGCCAAAGAGATTTTGCTGTGGTATTGGGGAAAAATGGTGGAAGACGGAGCGGATACTTTTTACGAAGTCTTCAACCCTGACGAGCCAAATCAAAGTCCTTACGGGGACGGGGGCGTTACGCTCAACAGTTACTGCCACGCGTGGAGCTGCACGCCTGCTTACTTTTTTAGAAAATACTCTCTGTAACGGGGGATACAAATATGACGGAACAAGTGTTAAAACAAGAAGAACGGATTTCGTTGGCGTTGCGCGCGCTGTATAAAAAATACGGCTATCAGCCTTATAAAATGAGCAAGTTTGAGGAGTACGATCTCTACGTTACCAACAAGGAGTTTTTGGTGGGTGACGGCGTGATCACGTTCAACGATACGGATGGAAAATTGCTGGCGTTAAAGCCCGACGTTACGTTGTCGATTATCCGCAACAGCGCGGATAAGGACGGGAAACGTAAGGTGTATTACGACGAAAACGTGTACCGCATTTCGGCAAAGACCAAGCAGTTTAAAGAAATCCGTCAAGTGGGATTGGAATGTATCGGCGAGATCGGACTTTACGACGTATACGAAACGGTAACGTTGGCGGCGGGAAGTTTGGCGGAAATTTCCGATAACTTTGTTTTGGATCTGTCGCATTTGGCGGTTTTGTCGGCGGTATTGGACGGCGTGTGTAAAGATCAGGCGTTCCAAAGCGCGGTGATGCAAAATCTTGCGGAAAAGAACGTACACGAAACGGAAACGTTGTGCGAAAAGTTCGGCGTGGATGGACAAGGAAAGGAAACCTTATTGACGTTGTTTACGGCGTACGGCAGTATGGACGAGGTTTTGGCGAAAATTGCGCCCATTTGTAAGGGAAAAGCAAGAACGGCGTTTAAGCAGTTACAGTCGCTCTGTAAATTGCCTTCCGCCTCTAAATATGCCGATAAAAGCCGTCTGGATTTTTCGGTTGTGAACGACATGAATTATTACAGCGACGTTGTATTTAAAGGTTTTATCGACGGTGTATCGGAAGGGGTTCTTTCGGGCGGCAGATACGATAAGATGATGGTGCGTTTGGGGAAAACGACGGGGGCAATCGGTTTTGCGACCTATCTCGATCTTTTGGACGGGTTTAACGAAGAAAAGAGTGCGACGGACGTGGACGTGGTGGTAGTATACGATGAAAAAACCGCGATTTCTCAACTGGTGAAAACGGTGGAGAAGTTGGTAAATAAAGGGTATTCCGTCAGCACGCAGAAGGGGAAAAACCTTTTGCGTTGTATGGAAACCGTCGATTTGCGAGGGTGTAAATTATGATTAACATAGCATTACCCAAGGGCAGACTTGGCGAAAAAGTATACGATTTATTTGAACAGGCGGGGTACGAATGTCCGTCGATTAAGGAAAAGAGCCGTAAATTGATTTTTGAAAACGAAGAAAAGGGTGTGCGTTATTTTTGGGTAAAGCCGTCCGACGTGTCCATTTACGTGGAGCGCGGCGCGGCGGATATTGGCGTTTGCGGCAAGGATATTTTAGCGGAATATTCCCCCAACGTGTACGAACTACTCGATATGAAAACGGGGATTTGCCGTTTGGCAGTCGCGGCGAAAAAAGGTTTTTACGATGACGGGAAACATACGTTGAAAGTGGCGACGAAATTTGTCAACTGTGCTAAACGTTATTATGCAAGCAAGAGCCGTGATATTGATATTATTCATCTGAACGGATCTATTGAAATCGCGCCGATTTTGGGGCTTTCGGCCGTAATTGTGGACATTGTCGAAACGGGCAGCAC
>JAZSJN010000039.1:0-2303 GCA_045534315.1 Candidatus Scatosoma sp. | reverse complement strand
CAATGCGTAGGCTCGCGTGATACCAGCGGTTGCGGTAAACCGTACTGCTCGAAGATTTGCTGTATGTATACGGCGAAACACGCTATGCTTATCCGTGAAAAATACCCTGATACGGAAGTGCACGTATTCTATATCGACGTGCGTACGCCGGGCAAGAACTACGACGAATTTTTCCGCCGCGCGGTGGAACAGTACGGCGTGGACTATATCAAGGGTATGGTCGGCAAAGTTTACAACGAAAACGGCAAGTTGATGGTACAGGGCTCGAATTTGATCGACAACGAACAGATCACGATCGAATCCGACTTAGTCGTTTTGGCGGCGGCAATCGAACCCGAACCCTCGGTTAGAAAGATTGCGACGCTCTTGACGACGAGTATCGACACCAACAATTTCTTGACCGAATCGCACGCAAAGCTCCGTCCCGTAGAAAGCCCTACGGCGGGCGTATATTTGGCGGGTGTATGCCAAGGTCCTAAGGATATTCCTGAAACGGTATCGCAGGCGTCGGCGTGTGCGGCTAAGGTTATCGGTTTGCTTGTAAAAGACAAACTCAAAACCAACCCTTGCGTAGCGCAACCCGCCGAAATGATGTGTAACGGTTGTAGCCAATGCGCAAACGTTTGCGCTTATGGTGCGATTACGTACGTGGATAAGGAATTCCGCGTCGGCCGTGGTACGGAAATTCGTCGCGTAGCGTCCGTCAACCCTGCCGTATGTCAGGGCTGTGGCGCATGTACGGTAACCTGTCCTTCGGGCGCAATGGATCTGAAAGGATTCAGCTCCAAGCAAATCATGTCGGAGGTGGAAGCAATATGCAAGATGTAAGCACGGAAAAGAAAGAATTCGTACCCAATATCGTAGCGTTTTGCTGCAACTGGTGTTCGTATGCAGGCGCGGACCTTGCAGGTTCTAGCCGTTTGACCTATCCCGCCAACGTAAAGATCATTCGCGTACCTTGTTCCTGCCGTGTGAATTTTATGTTTGTATTAAAGGCGTTCCAACAGGGCGCGGACGGCGTAATTTTGTGCGGTTGCCACCCCGGCGATTGCCATTACGTAACGGGTAACTATTATACCAGAAGAAGAATGGCGCTTTTGTACAGTTTCCTTAATTATATGGGTATCGAAAAAGAACGTACCCGCGTAGAATGGGTATCTGCGGCAGAAGCCGCAAAATTTGCGGCGGTTATGAACGATTTCGTAAAGACCGTTACCGATCTTGGCGAAAACAAACGCCTTACCGACCTTAGAGTAAAGGAGGGCGAATAAGATGAAAGACGTTGAATTGAAAATGCTCGAACGCGCAAAGGCTCTGCTTGAAAGCGGGGAAGTAGCGCGCGTCGTAGGTTGGAAGAAAGGGGATTTCTATTTCGATCCTTCCCCTGCGGTATTTGAAAGTGTTGAAGAATTGGAAAAAGATTTCGTCTATAATTGGTTCTGCGGCGCAAACCTTTCCAAGTATTTGATCCAAATTGCAAAAAAGGAAGGCAAAACGGCGGTGTTCTTAAAACCTTGCGACACGTACAGCTTTAATCAGCTCGTCAAGGAACACCGTATCAAGCGTGAAAACGTGTACGTGATCGCGGTGGAATGTCTTGCAAAACTCGACGTGGAAAAAATCAAGGCGCAGGGCGTTAGCTCCGTTGTCAGCGTCGAAGTGGACGGCAAGAAAGTTTCGGTTACCGATCTGTATGGGGACGTAACCGAACTGAACAAGCCTGACGTAATTTTGACGAAATGTGATACTTGTACCAAGACGCATCAGGTTAAAGACGAAGAAATTATTTTGCACGAAAGACCTGAAAGGGACGTAGACCGTTTTGCAGAAGTTGTAAAACTCGAAAATATGACGGAAGACGAACGTTTTGCATATTGGCGCAATCAGCTTAGCAAATGTATCCGCTGTAACGCTTGTCGTAACGTATGTCCCGCATGTTCGTGCGTAAAATGCGTGTTTGATAACCCCGCGTCGGGTATCGCGGCAAAGGCAAACGACGACAAGTTTGAAGAACAGCTTTTCCACGTGATTCGCGCGTTCCACGTAGCGGGCAGATGTACCGATTGCGGCGAATGTTCAAGAGTATGTCCGCAGAACATTCCTTTGCACCTGTTGAACAGAAAGTTTATCAAGGATATTGACGGGTTTTACGGCGAATATCAGGCAGGGGAAACCTCCGAAGGCAAGACGCCTCTCACTTCGTACACCGAAGGGGACGTTGAAGCCAAAGACGTATTTAACGGGGAGGCGAAATAATGTTAAAAATAGCAAAAAATAGATTGAACGAACTGTACGCAAAAATT
>JAZSJN010000025.1:0-2633 GCA_045534315.1 Candidatus Scatosoma sp. | reverse complement strand
GTAATATGTATACGTTGCAATATTTCCCTAATTTCTGGATCCCGCCCGGAATTTGTATTACGCTTGCGATTTTGGCGTTCAACTTTGTTGGCGACGGCTTACGCGACGCGTTTGACCCGAAGATGAAGAGGTGATGAATATGTCCGAAAAAAAGAAGACGAAAAAATCACATTATATCTCGGGGAAAGAATCCCGCCAAATTTCTCGCCAAAACGCGAAAATTACGAGAAAATTTGAAAAACGTAAGAAGAGAAGGAACGTCGAATCCGAATACGTTACCGAAATGAAAGACCCTGCGAATATCGTAGAGTTTGAAGATCTGAACACCTATTTCTACACCGATACGGGTGTAGTAAAGGCGGTAAACGGCGTTACGTTCTCGATTCCCGAAGGTGCGACCGTGGGTGTCGTAGGCGAATCTGGTTGCGGTAAAAGCGTTACGTCTTTGTCCTTGATGCAACTTGTACAAGGACCGAGTGGGCAAATCGTAAGCGGTTCAATCCGTTTTCGCACGAAAGCGTTCCGTCGCGATAAAATGGGAAAGAAAATCCCTGTTTATGAAACGGAAGAAGTTAACGGCGAAACCGTTTTGGTAAAGAACGAGAAGGGAAAGCCCATTCAAAAGAAGGACGAACTCGGCGGAAAAATGTACGAAACGGAAGAAAAAGTGTACGATATCGCCAAAATGCCGCTGAATGCAATGCGCGGTATTCGTGGCAGAGAAATCGCCATGATCTTCCAAGAACCGATGACGTCGCTCAATCCCGTGTTCACGATCGGTAATCAGTTAGACGAAGTTGCATTTTTGCACATTAAAGGCATTTCGAAAGCGGACGCGAAAAAGCGCAGTATCGAAATGTTGAACTTGGTCGGAATTGCAGATCCCGACGGCGTATATAAAAAATTCCCGCACGAGCTTTCGGGCGGTATGCGTCAGCGTGTTATGATTGCTATGGCGTTGCTTTGCAATCCCCGTTTGATTATCGCGGATGAGCCGACGACCGCTCTCGACGTTACCATTCAGGCGCAGATTTTGGACTTGCTCCGTGAAATCAAGACGAAGATCAGCGGTTCGATCATGCTGATTACGCACGATTTGGGCGTGGTTGCTGAAATGGCGGATTTCGTTGTGGTTATGTACGCGGGTAAAGTTATTGAAATGGGTACGGCAGAAGATATTTTCGACAATCCTTTGCATCCGTACACGATCGGTTTGCAGAAGAGTAAGCCTACCGTGGACGGCGAAGTGGATTCGCTGTATTGTATCCCTGGCTTTGTTCCTAACCCCGTCAATATGCCCAACTATTGCTATTTCCGCGATAGATGCGAAAGATGTACCAAGGAATGTGCGGGCGATTATCCGCACCTTGTCAAGGTTACGGATACGCATAGCGTAGCTTGCTATCTCTACAAAGATCAAAACGAAAAGGGGGATGAAAACAATGCGTGAAAACGAATTTGAAATGATCCCCGAATCGGTTGTTGAAGAAAACGTAGCGATTTCTGACGAGATACTGCTTGAAGTGCGCAACTTACAAAAGCATTTTGTCGTTGACAAGAGTTTTTTCGGAAAACCGATTAAATGGTTGAAAGCGGTAGACAACGTTTCTTTCACGTTGAAAAAAGGCAAAACGTTAGGTATTGTTGGCGAGTCGGGCTGCGGTAAAACGACCATGGGGCGTACCATTTTGCGCCTTTACGACGTAACGGGCGGTGAGGTGTACTTTAAAGGGCAGGAAGTTTCCAAAATTCCAAACAAAGAATTTGATAAGCTTCGTCCTAATATGCAGATGATTTTCCAAGACCCGTACGCGAGTCTTTCGCCCCGTTTGACGGTCGGTGAGATCATCGGCGAGGCGGCTTTGCAGCATAAAATTGTCGACAAGGCAAATTATAAAGAATACGTGCTGCACGTGATGAAAATGTGTGGGTTACAGCCCCATTATTTCGAACGTTATCCGCATGAATTTTCGGGCGGTCAGCGTCAGCGTATTTGTATTGCGCGCGCACTTGCGCTTAAACCCGAACTTGTCATTTGCGACGAGCCTGTTTCCGCGCTCGACGTTTCGATCCAAGCGCAGATTATCAATATGCTGAAAGAATTGCAGGCAGAGCTTGGCTTGACCTACGTATTTATCTCGCACGACTTGTCGGTTGTAAAGCACATTTCCGACGAAGTGGGCGTTATGTATCTTGGCAGCATGGTGGAATTCGGTACGAAAGAAAGCATTTTCTCTAATACTTTGCACCCGTACACGAAGGCGTTGTTCTCGGCTGTTCCCGTGCCCAACCCGCACGTGAAGATGAACCGTGTTATTTTGAAAGGGGATATTCCGTCCCCCGTCAATCCGCCGAAGGGCTGTAAATTCCATACCCGTTGCGATCAATGCATGGAAATTTGTAAGTCTATCCCGCCGAAGTATAAGCAGGTGGAAGAAGGGCATTTCTGCGCTTGCCACTTGTACGATACGGACGAAGATCTCGCGGAATACGAAGCGGCGATGGCGGCAGAACAAGCTGCGACAGAGCAAGCTGTGATGGAACAGGTTGCGGAAAGCGTAGAGCAAACGCAGGAATAAGCATATAAGCATGGCAAAAGCAGACAAAAACGAAAAAAAAGAGAAAAAGAAAAA